>NZ_CBAICG010000019.1:0-65460 GCF_964715405.1 Solirhodobacter sp.
GGTCATTTCGTGCAGTTGCTTGGTCATGCGTCGACTCCTTCGCTAACCTTGCGGGTTTCGCCCTCGAAGGTCTCGTCGCCGTCCAGGGGGACGAAGCAGCTGGCGCAATGCCACCCGACGAGGCCATCCCACACCGGGTGGGCGACACGGTGCAACGAAAGGCCTACATCTGGGCATTTGCGGTTCATGCGATAGCAGGTGAAGCAGATCGCTCCCCCGCCGCTGTTCACCTCGCGCACCCAATAGACGCGCCCAACGATTGGGTCGACGCCGGGCTCGGCGCACTCTTCGATGCACCTGACCGCCATGTTCGGTCCGATCTCAGCGGCCATCGACGAACCCCTTTCCCAGCACCAGCTGCCGCTCCAGGCAGACGTCGATCCAGATGATCACCCCGAACGGCGCCTTGTAGGTCTCGCGGCGCACGACGAAATGCACGCCCGGCTCGACGCGGATCAGCATGAGCGGGTTGCGCGACCAGTCGTGATCGCCCACGTCAGCCTCATAGGCCGTCAGCAGGCTGTTGTCGGGGATGACGATCGTGCGGTTCATGGTCGGTCCTCGGCGAAAAGCGGCATGCCGCTGTGGTCGTCGGCCTCGCTCGCGCCGGCGACGGCGACCAGCGACGCCTTCAGTCGCTTCTGCGCCATCGCCGCATAGTCGGGATTGACCTCGATCAGGATCGCCGAGCGACCAAGGCCGGCCGCGGCGAGCGCGGTGGTTCCGGCGCCGCCGAAGGGATCCAGCACCACCCCGCCGGGCCGACAGCCGGCGAGGATGCACGGCTCGATCAGTTCGACCGGATAGGTGGCGAAGTGCGCCTCGGCGTAGGGACGGGTCGCGACGGTCCAGACCGAGCGCTTGTTGCGGGTCTCGCGGATCGCCTTGAATGAACCGCCGCGCAGGCCGTCCTCGGCCCGCTCCGACCATTTTCCGTCGTAGTATCCGCCAGGGCGCTCGACATGGCGAGTCTCGCCTGGGGCGTAGATGGACGGCTCCGCGATCGCATCCTGGTCGAAATAGTAGTCGAAGCCGCGCCAGCGGGCCACCATGCGGGCCGGATCGTCCGTCGTCGGCTTGGCGATCTTCTCGCTCAGATCGGGGCTGTAGGACCACTCCCGCGAGTCGACCGCGCGGTACAGCAGCGTCCGGCTCGACTTGGCCAGCAGGAAGATCGACTCATGCGCCTTGGTGCAGCGGTCGGCGACGCTCTCGGGCATGGGGTTGGATTTATGCCAGACGATCTCCTGGCGCAGCACCCAGCCGTCGTCCTGGAGGGCGAACGCCAGACGCCAGGGGATGCCCAACAATTGCTTGTCGCCACCGGCGCGCGTTCCGGGGCCGTCCCCCGGGCCCACGAAGCCATCCGACGAGCCGATCTTGGACACCGGGCTCAGGGTCTTCAACTTCGGGCCGCCCCCGACATGGCCGTTGCCCTTGAGGGTCGAGGACGCCGATGGCGGTCCGCCGCGCTGGCGCGCGACCTGGGCGTCGCGATATCCCCACGCGTCCTTGTTCTTGCCGTTCGGCCCAGAGCCGCCTTTGGCGGGGGCGCGTCCATAGGAATCGCCGATGTTGATCCAGACGACGCCGTCGTCCTTCAGCACGCGCCGGGCCTCGCGGAAGACCTCGACCAGGGCCTGGACGTAGGCCTGCGGCGACTGCTCCAGGCCGATCTGCTCGTCGTGGCCGTAGTCGCGCAGGCCATAGTAGGGCGGCGATGTCACCACGCAGTCGACGCTGGCGGCCGGCAGATCGGCCAGCACAGCACGACAATCGCCGACGATGATGCGGGTGGCGCTCAAGCGAACACCCCGTCGCGGCTGCTGGCGTCGTCGCAGCGCAGGCACAGGTGCAGATCGGCGAAGAAGACGCCCTCGGGGCCGCAGTCGACCTTGAAGGTGTGGTAGGCGTAGCGGTCGCCGAAATGGATGCACCCGCCGCAGGCGGCGCACTCGTAGCGCTGGCCCGCGTTGGGATGGTAGACCTTGTGCAGGTCGCTCACGGGCGCACCTTTTCGGAGCGGGTGAGGTTGGCGGCGTTGCAGCAAGCGGCGGCGATAGAGGTATGGTGACGGTTGCTAAACCACAGGGCGACGGCGATCAGCACCCTGTCCTTCGCCTTGATCAATTCCCGGCTTTCCAACGCCTCCAGCGCCAGCTTCAGCTTCAGCGGGATCGCCTTGTCGACCGCCGCGCGGTAGTTGCGGATCGCCCGCTCGCTGGAGCCGGTCTGCGCCGCCAGCTGTTCGAGCGTCATGCCGCGGTCCTCGGCCCAGGTGATCAGATCGGCGCCGGTCATTTCTTCAACTCCCTCGACTGGATCGCCTCGATGGCCTGGGCCTGATCAGTGCAGGTGTCGGCCCAGCGGCGGGCGTAGTCGCGCACGCCGGGGAGGGCCAGATCGCCGAGCGCCGCCACTTCGGCCGCCAGCACCGCCAGTTGGCGGGTCTTGATGATCAGCTCGTCGACGGCGTAGTTGGCCAGCACCCTCGCCTCGTCTCTGGCCAACTGGGCGCGGGCGGCGGGACTGGCCGTGGCGGGGAAGGTCCTCTTCAGCGGTTCGACGGTCATCAGGAGACCCTCATCGGCATGAGCACGCCGACCGCGCCCTCGGCCTCATTGGTGACCCGGATCGGGCTGTTGCCGGGGGTCGTAGGACCGACAAGGCTTTCCGCTGACGCCTTGGTGCGTTTGGCGAAACCGAAGGTGACGCTCTCGCCGCCGAAGGTCTTCAGCATCGAGGCCAGATAGTGGCCATTGATGGCGATTTCCTCCTTGTCCAGCTTCGGGTCGGCCTTGCAGCGGATCGAGCGCATGGTCATCAGGCCGTTGCTGCCGCTGAGGTTCAGGCGCAGCGTGTCGTGGCCGACGAAGGTCAGGCGCACGCCAGCGGTCTTTTCCCCGCTGAGGGCGACGAGGGCCTCGACGGCGGTCAGCAGCGCCTTGGTCGGCACGCTCGCCTTCCATGTCGACGCCTCGTCTGGGATGACGCGCTCGTAGTCGGGGAAGGACCCGTCGATCAGCTTGAAGGTCTCGACCACCGGCCCCGCGACCAGACGGCCATGAGTCGCGCCGAACAGGTCGATCTTGTTGTTGTCGTGCTCGCGGCCCTTGAGGATCGAGACGATGTCCTCGACCGCCGGCCGGGGGATGATGGCCCCGAACGGCGCATAGCCGCCGTCGGCGTCGGTCTTCAGCAGGCGGTGACCGTCGGTGGCGACGGCGGTCAGCCTGGACAGCTGACCTTCCGGCCCTGGGCGGGCGTGCAGGAAGACCCCGTTGAGGTAGTAGCGGGTTTCCTCGGTCGAGATCGCCGGGCGCACGAAGTCGAACAGCTCGCGCAGGGGTCCGCGAATTCGGATCGGCTTGTCGTCGAGCAAAAAGGGGCTTTTGGGGATGACCATGTGCGGGAAGTCGTCCGCCGGCAGCGTCGCGAAACCGGTCGTGTCGGCGCCGACGGTGACGTTCAGGCGCTCGCCATCGAGTTTGAAGTCGACCTGACCGGCCGACTTGCTCAGCAGCCCCAGGAGCGGTTTCAGCTCCGTGCAGGCCTCGAACGTCTCGATGCCGGGCGCCTCGACGGTGACGGCGATCTGGCGGTCCAGGTCGGTCCCGTAGAGGGTCAGCTTGTCGCCAAGGCCGACGAGGTGGATGTCGCTCAGGATCGGCATGGTCGCGCGGTGGTCGACCGCGCGGCCGACAATGCGCAGGGCTTTCGTCAGGGACTTGGCGTCCATGGTGAAGCCGCCGTGGGCGGTGGTGGTGGCTTTGGCCGTGGGGAGCGACGCGTCGCGCTCAAGGATGGCCGCCAGCGTTCCGACGGCGGTCGAGTCGCCGGCAAGAAGGTCTGCGAGGATCGAGCGCACGTCCGGCGTGGCCAGACGGCCGACGGCGGCTTTGATGTCGCTCCTGCTCGGAACGGCGACGGTGGCGGATTGGGTCATTGGGTTTCCTGGTGGGGCTCTGGGGTTGAAGACTCGGCCTGGGCGACTTTCGCCACATGGTAGGGCGGCATGGACCAGTTGGGGAACTGCTTGGCCATGGCGCGCCCGAACGCCGCCGCGCAGCTCTGGCTGTGGAAGGCGTCGTCCTGGTAGGAATCGCCGTCCCAGACGTGCATCACCCGGACGGAGCGGTCGACGTCGCTGAAGCGGTGCGAGACGATCTGGTGGTTGGAGTATTTCGCGGCCTCTTCCAGCGTGCGCGGCTTGGCCGCGAAGCTGGTCGAGGGGTCGCGCCGGCAGGCGATCGGCCCCTCGCCGAACCAGACGGTGGTGGTCTTCTTGGCGATGGGGGCGCCGCAGTTGCGGCAGAGCGGGGCGGTCAAGGGTTCACCTCGACCGCGCCGACCTCGAAGGCGCTCCCAGCGGAGCGGGCGGCCTCAAGCGCTTCATCCCACGTGTCGAAGGCGTGGGCGTTATCACCGTGAGCGGTGATCGCGCAGCCGAATTTCGCATCGTAGGACGAGACATAATGCTCTTCGTCCTCGGGAAGGCCGTGGACGCGGACGGCGATGAATTTGGTGGTCACGTTCGGATAGTCCTGGTGCTGCACCGGCTGAAGCCCGGCCCGACCTACATAGGCGGCAATTATGCCGCTTGCAAGCCCCTGGAGCGCAGCACCGCGCCGATCATGCCTGGGCCATGGACCTTCACGTCATAGCCGCAGGTTTCCAGCAGGGCGCAGGCGTCGCGCGCCTCGTTGACCCAGGTGCCGGTGGTGCGGAAGGTCTCGCCGCCGACGATCAAGCCCATGCTGAGGTCGGCCCCGACCGTGAAGCTGATCTCTTCGGCGACGTGACACTGGTCGACCGCGTGGTGCTCGCCGTCGAGCAGGCAGCCATCCCAGCCCCAGGTCTCGACCCAGTCGAAGCCCGCGCCGACCATCAGCTCCATCGCCGACAGGGTGACGCTGACCGCGGTGGGCACGCGCTCCTTGCCGACCAGCAGGTCCTGGGTCTCTTCGTCGGCGCTGTGCCACAACTGGATATTGAGCCCCATGTCCATAGCCATGTGGAACACGGCGGGGTGAAGCTTGGAGGCCATCAGGTAGGTGGTGCGCCTGGGGGCGTCCTTGAGGAAGTTGCAGACGAGGGCCTGGGGATCGCAGGCGGCCCAGTAGTCGGGCCCGTCTGGGAACAGCCGCAGCGCGCCGTTGATGGCTAAGGTTGGTAACCAGCCCTCATAGGCCCGCGCGGACGGTCCGTTGCCGACGATGGCGATCGGCCCCCCGGAGCCGAGCATGTCGACCTCGGGAAGCCCCAGGGTGAGCGCATGGGCCACGTGCGCTCGCAGGTCGGCCTTGACCGGCTCGGCGACCGAATCGATCGGCGACAGCACTAGGCGGACTTGGCCAGCGCCCAGGTCTTGGTGTTGACCCCGACCAGGGTGAAGGACTTGAAGCCCGCGACGACGACGGCGGTGTTGGTCGCGGTCGAGCCGATTCGCGTGCCGGTCGAGGGGTAGACCTTCGTCCCCTGGGTGCAGTTCGAGAACACCCGGCGGCGGCGGCCGGTGACCGGCGCCGGCAGGCGGATGCCCTTGGCCGAGGTGGTCGAGACGCTGATGATCGCGTCCGGGGCGGTGAACGGCGTCGCCGACGCCTGGACCGACCCGACGGCGGTCAGGAAGTCGGGGATGCCGTTGGCCTCTTCCTGCCAGATGGCCGCCCCGGTGCCCACGGCCACCGCGCGCCAGGGGCGCTGCTTGGTGGTGTTGATCCACAGCGAGCCCACCGTGTAGTCCTGGCTGACGTCGTTGGACGCGCCGGGATCAGTGGTGGCCGAGAGGTTGTTGCGGCCGACGCCGATGACGGTCCAGCCCGAGGCGATCAGCGGGCCGATGTCGGGGTAGGACACGCCGCTGATCTGCCCGTAGGCGTCCAGCGTGTAGGTCGCGCCTGATGCGCCGAACACCGAACCGGTGGTGATGGTCGACGGCGCCTGCATTTTGACGGTGGCAGCGGCCATGGATCGTTCCCCCTGAGTTGGCCCTACGGATCGAGCGCACGATAAGCACCATTTTTCAGGAAAGCTATACCGGCTCGCGGCGCAGGGCGCTGGCGTGGAATCGCTGCTCGAACGGACGGCGGCCGGTTCCTGGAACCCAGGCGCAGATCACCGTCAGCGTCTCGGGGTCCAACTCGACCACCAGCATCCGCCTCGACGAGCCGACGCGGTAGACGAGCGCCCCGACCGTGAGCCAGCCAACGTCCCCCATGCGGGGACGCTGACAACAGTGGGGAGGTTAGGGAAGGGTGCGCCGCTTCCACCAGGGCGCGGTGTGGGAACCCTCCTGCTCCAGCATCCTGTCGTGCTTGATCGCCGCCTGACCGCAGGTGTGACACAGCTTGGCGATGTGGTCGCCCGATTCGGCGCGCAGGATGCCCTTGGCGGCTCGCGTGCAGAGCGGGCCTTCGCAGGTCCCCAGCTGGTCGAACCAGACGGTCACCGCAGCATTTCGCGGCCGAATCGGTTGGCCCAGGTCTCCAGCGCGTCGGTATCCGGGTTCAGCCGTCCCTCGACGATGTCGGTGACGGCCGCCTCGATCTGGGCGCGGGCGTCTTCGTCGCTGTCGGCCGTCAGGTAGGCGCTGAAGTTGACCGGCGTGAGCAGGGCGGGAATAGCCTCGCCATCGATCGCCTTCTGCCGGTCGTCATCCGGCGGCAGGGCGTAGAGGAAAAACTGGTGGCGTGCGCCTTCGCGGGTGATCACCGGCAGCGGACGCCCTGCGATCGGCTCCAGGTGGATCAGGAACAGCACATAGCTATGCCACACCGGGTGAGCCCAGCGCGCCTCGATTATCCAGGCTTCGAGGGTCGCATCGTCCGGCGCGAAAGTCCGCTTCAGGCGCTCCATGTCGATCTTCCAGGCGCGGCCGTGGGGCCCGGCGATGTCGGGGATCGACAGCACCTCGTCCAGGACGCGGTCGTCCTTGATGGCGTCCGGCTGGCCCGCGAGCGCGGCCAGGACGGCTATCGCGGTCGAGCCCGTGCCCACCACGACGACGGTGGGGCCTTTGTTCTGGTCGGTCATAGCTTCCTCGCTGGGGTGCGCGCGGGCGGCTCGCCGGCGGGCTGGTGGTCGTTGCGTCGCCCGTCATCGCCGGGCTGGGGCGCGTGGTCGTTGAACCACGGGTCGTGGGTTATGGCCGGATTGCCGTATCGACCAGGGCTCATGGCCAACTCGAACAAATAATCCAGCTGTTCCTCGGTCTCGCGCACGCCGACCAGTTGGCCGTCGACCGTGGCGATCATCGTGCCGGCGTAGACCTTGGTCGCCTCGCCGGGCTTGGCGGCGGGGATATCGGCCGCGCGCCAGCCGAGGATGCCCCAGGGGGTCAGCCGACGCTTTTCCCCGGTGGGGGAAGTGACGATGATCGGTCTCATGCCGGGCCCGCCGCGCCGCAATAGCCCTCGGTATGCTCGAACCGGTCGCCCTCGGCCGCGAACACGGCCTGAAGGGCGGTGTTGAAGTTGGGTTTTGGCTGGGTATTCATGTGGGCCCGGACGGCCGCGAGGAAGGCGCCGGTGCGCTTGGCTTCCGACCAGCGCCACGCCATGCACAACGAGCCTATGCAATGCGGGTGCGTGTTCACTTCTCTGGATGCCAGAAAGCCTTGTGCCCTGAAGCAGACGGACGTCCGAGCCGCGGGCTCGGTCTTTGCGTTGTTGGCCATCTATCCTAATCCCTTGATCAGGGAGCCGGGCGTCAGCCCGCTGCCCTCGACGACCACATGGGGTGGCCCTCCCACCTGCTCCAGCAGCACGCCGATCATCGCCGTGGGCGGGGTTCCCTCCAGCCGCCACGCGCGGCCGACGCAGCGATACTGGCGTGGGCCCCAGATGATGCCTTCCCCGGCGGTTGGGGCGCTGTCCCAGTCGAGGGTGGCGAGGGGCGGCCGTTGCGGCGCGCCCCCGACGATCAGCAGCAGCTCGACCCTCACAGCACCGGCTCGCTGGCCGCGGCGACGATCGCGTCGGCCTCGAAGGCCGCGTCCATGAGATCGTCGTCGCCCAGGAGGCCGCGAACAAGCGCGTTGCCGACGGCGATCTGAACCTCTTGGGGCTGAGCCTGCATGTGCGCGCGGCCCTTGTTCTGGCAAATCTTGGCCGTCGTGATGCCCAGGTGTTCGAAGTCCCGCGCGACGGCCGTGACCTCGGCGTTGCGCGTGAATTTGTCGGGGCCGGCGTCGACGTGGTCGGCGAAGGCCTCGACCGCCATGTTGTGGATCACCGTGGTCAGGCAGCCGAAACAGACCGAGCGCTGGTCGTCGGCGCTCACGCCGGCGCGGCGGCGGATGATGGCCTCGGCGGCGGCCAGCACTTCTTTGGCGGTCTCGATGAAGGTGGCGTCGGGGAGGTGGACGAGGTCGGGGCGGTCGTCTAGCTGGGTGTAGGGCATGGGGATCAGGTCCTGGTGGGGTTGGGTTTCAGTCACGGCTAAGGGCGCCGGGCCGCTTTCGCGGTGGCGCCCTTCCCGGCCTCGAAGGCCTACCGTGGCGAGCGGTTATTGCGCCAGCTTCAGCACCTTTCCGCCGATCCGCTCGAAGTCAACCCGCTGGTCCTGATACTTCACGCCGCGAGCGTAGGCGGTGATCGCGGTGGAGGCGTCGTACAGGGTCTCGATCGGACGGCCTTCCTCGGCCACGTGCACCAGCTTGATCGCGCTGGCCGCCGAGCGGCTGAAGGTCTGACCTTTGAGGAAGTCGTCGATGTCGTCGATCCGCTTGGACTTGGCGTTCTCGATCGCCTGGGTGATCGACAGGCAGGACGACTTCGAATAGGCGTCCAGGGCCGGGGCGACTTCCTCCAGGAACTTCTCGGGCGCGCTCTTGGAGTGGCGGATCGAGACTTCCTTGATCTCTTCGGCGCCCCACACCGTGCGGTTCTTGCAGGCGTAGTCGAACAGGAAGCCGGTGATCGACAAGGTAGTGTCGCCGACCTCGCTGTTCTTGACGAAGAAGCCCCGCGCCAGGGTTCCCGACTCGCCATTGCGGCGGTTGGGAACCTCGATCCGGTTCTTCTCGTCGGCCAGGAACACGAACATATTCCGGTCGCTGGCATAGAGGGTGGTGTTGTCCTTGGTCACCTCGTCGAGGGCGACGCCAAACTCGCCAGGGACAGTCCAATCGCCCGTAACGCCATCGCCGAACCGGTCGATCAGCTGCTGGACGATGTCGAGGTCGCGGACCCGGCCGTAGTTGGGGCCGGTGGCCGCCGCCAGCTGGGCGTGGCCCAGCTTCAGGTGGTCGTGGGTGTAGATGCCGACGTCGGTGATCGATTCGCGCGCCAGCCCGTAGTTGATGCAGTCGGCCGCCAGATCGGGCCGCAGCTTGGGCAGGTAGGAGGCGGGCGCCCCGGCGCGCTGGGCCAGCTGGGAGAAGGCCCAGTTGGTCGGCAGGGTGGGCTGGTCGTCGACGAGCAGGGCGAGCGCCCTGCTGTCGCCGTCGACGGGGACGGCTTGCAGCTTGCGGGTCGAGACGACCTGGGCGCGGGCGTCGTTGGCGACCGATTGCTTGAAGTCGCGCAGCGACGGCAGGGACAGGAAACGCTCGTCCGCCGCGCGGGTGTACCACTGGTGGGATGCTTCGGAGAGGGTGGTCATGGAGTAGTCCTTTCGGTGGGCCTGGGCCCGGATGATCTGAAAAGCCGTGATGGTCTCGTCAGCAGCGGCCTGACCGCTGGACCGGGCGTCCGCGAAGAGCGCCCGGTTTCGACCTGTTTTTTGCCTATTCGAACCTCCTGACCTTGATGTCGCCGTGGTTGACTTCCTCGTAGCCCGCGCCGTCGAGCCGGACATGGCCCCAGGGGGTGGACTCGTTGATCAGCGTGCGGACCTCTTTCTTGACCTGGGTCCTGGTCAGCCACGCTGGGGCGGTGACGGTGACGGTGATGGTGTGCTGTTTCTTGGCCTTGGCCATCAGACGGCCTCCCCGTAGACGATGTCGGCCAGATCGGGCGCGTCGGAGCGCAGGATGCGTTCGAGCAGCGCACGGGCGCGGTTGAGGGTGTTGGGCTTAGTCAGGTCCCAGCCGGCTTCCTCGGCGGTGGCGACGGTGTCGACCAGACGGTAGGGGTCGCGGGCGCGGTCCATCAGAACCCCTCCCGCAGCCTCGGCGCGCCGAGCGTGTAGAACGGCTCGACATCGTCGAAGTCCTCGTCGAGGACGGGAAGGGAGCCGAACTGTTCATCGAAGGCGATCAGTTCGGCGGTCGACATGGGCTCGCGGCTGTGGACCGCGATGCCCGACGGCGAAGTGTAGACTTGCATTGGGTCGTCCTGGTGTTGAAGAGCGGGCTGAAGCCCCGCTCGGCTGAGTCACAAGGTAGGCGGCATTTTTGCCGGATGCAAGAGCGGTGGTGGAGATTTTTCTAGTCGACCTCGACTAGGTCGAATCGGTCGATCTCGTCGGTCGTCAGGTCGCGGTCGGTCTGGATGACGCCGTAGCGATAGCGCGAACGCGGGATGTCCTGATAGGTGCGGCCGTCCTGCGGCGCCTCGATGTAATGCCAAGCTACGCCGGACGGAAGGCCGCCAAACGGGGCCGGGCGGATAGTGGTGGCGATCTTCATGGTTCGCGTCCTCCTACCCAACGCAAGAGGCCCGCGACCTGGATTGATCGCGGGCCTCTCCCCGTGGGGTGTCTTGTCGGGGGGCTCTAAGCGACCCCATCGGGCGCCGCGCCGGCTGTACTCATGCGCCCCGCTTGGCGAGGTCATAACTAGACCTGCCATATCGTATGCGCAAGGGGCGATGGTGATTTTAGCCCATTAGAAGGCCGTGGGCGGGTTTTTGCGGTTTCGGGCGCATTGGCCCGCGAAAATCGCTCGCGCCAGAATTCCACCAGCGCAAGGGGTTGCTCAGACCTCGGCCAGCGCCTTCATTTTCGCCGAGTGATCAGCCGCGCGCTGGAAATACATATCCCGTTCGGCCTCCATGCGCCGGATCGTCGCGCGGATCGCCTCGACCACCAGCGGCCTGCGGCAGACGCCGACCATCAGTTGCTGTTTCACGTGGAACACTCCTGGGGCAGTCGCCACTTCACCGCCTTCTTGCCCGGCTTGGCCTTCGCGCCGCCGCTGCGGCCCTTCTGGAGCTGGCCACGGGCCGCCATCATGCTTAGGCAGCTGTAGGCCTCGCGCTGGTCGGCGGGGCCTTCCTGGGCGATCTCGCCGGTGGTCATCGACCGCCCGGCCTTCGTCAGGATTTCGATCACGCGCTCTGGCTTCACCGGAAGGCCCCCAGTCGCCGGCTGAGACCGTGGTCTCAATGGGAAATATGTCTCCCTACCGGCCGACGCGGAACATGCCGCGCATCGGCGCCCACGTCAAATCGGCCGGTGGAAGGGCGCGCTATGGGTCTGCTGGACGCTGAAGCTGAGGCAGGCGTCCGCGGTGGGTCCACGCCAGTTCATGTGCCGCCAGCAGTAGCGCAGCCCGCTGTCGATCGGCCGCTTGTCGAGGTTGCCGCAGCCCCCGCATGTCAGCCCCGCCAGACCGCTCGGGGACGGCGACGCCGGCGGCTTGCCCTCGGCGCCGTACAGGAACCGCTCAAGCGGCGACGGCAAAGTCGTCCCGATCCTTGAGCGTGAACCCTGGCGCTTCGTCGCCCAGGTCGATCTGCTCGATCAGCCACGCCGCGGTGGCGGTGAAGTCGAGCCCGGCGGGCGGGTAGTAGGCGCGGCCGTCGACCACCACCGGCGCGGGCTGCTCGCGCCACCACCGCCCGTCGCCGGGGATCACCGGCCCTTCCCCTTCGCCGCACCCTTGTCGGGTTTCAGCATCGAGCCGAACGGCGGCTTGGTCGGGCCGACCTGGACCTTGTAGCCGCCGGACGGGGTCTGGGGTTTGGGTTTGGGCTTGGCGGCCATGGCGCTAGGTTCCAGTCAGCCCTTGCGGGTCTCTCCAGCCGTCGAACCAGTCGCCGCCGGCAAAGCCCACGGCGCGGTCGAGGGCGTGCGGGCCGCTGAAGATGGCCACCTCGAAGTTTTGGTCGTCGGTGCTCCAGCAAGCGACGAGGTACTGGCCGCCGTCCTCGGGGTTTTTCCTCAGCGTGGCGATGCGCTTGGGCGCGCCGGCCTGCTCAGTGGTTTCGTCGAAGCCTGCCATGGATCACCCGGTGACGGCCTTCACGGCCCACATGACGGCTTCTTCCAGTTTGGTCAGCGCCAGCGCCTTCTCGCGGCCGTCGGGGGCGCCTCCGTCGATCATGTCGGCGAGGCCATCAGCGAAAACCTTGATATTGTGCACGTTCGCCTTCTCGTCGTCGGAGAGCGCCCGATATTCCGGCCTGAACCTGCTGCCCATCACGCCACCTTCGCCATTTCGATCTCGAACGCCTCGGCCACGCTAGGCCAGAGCCGACACCCAGGTTGCCCCGGTTTGGGACCCCTGTCACGCGCTTTCCAGCCGTCCGGCTTGGCCAGCCATTCCTGCGCCCAGGTGACCATCGCCTGGACCTCGGCGGTCGGCCGTCCCCTCGGCACGGCGTACTGGCGTCCGGCCCACAGCACCGTCTCTTCCGGCGCCGACGGGTCGCGCAACTCGTCCACCGCCGCCTGGACCGGCAGCGGCGCGTCGGCCCCGACCCAGTCGCGCCAGCGTTCCTCGCCGGGCTCGCCGTTGACCAGGAACCGGTCGGGGTTGACGGCGTAGCGGCAGCCCTCGGCCAGCGTGGCGGGGTGGGCGTAGTAGGCCGCCGCCGCCCCGGTGATCGCCTCCAGCCGTTCGCCCCGCTCGACGATGGTGCGCAGACATCGGCCGATCACCGCCGGTCCGCCGCGAAACCGACCCCTCACCTCTTTCGGCAAACTGGCGAAGATCAGGTTCGCCGCCTTCAGCACCACGTCGACGCCGTCTGCATCGACCGTTGGGGGGGGACTAGGGAGGGGATTCTCTTTCTCTTCCCTTCTCTTCTCTTTGATAAGAGGCAAATGCTTGACCCAAACCGAGGAATCATCAGGGATTTCGGGGCCTGTTTTCGGACCAAACTCGACTTTAGTGGCACTTAAGTCGAGTTTAGTCGACTTAAGTCGAGTTTGGTGGGACTTCGCGGCCCTCGCCAGACCCCCTCCAGAGCCCGCCAGCGCGCGGGTCACGCTGAGCCTATCCTGCACCGCAAGTTGCTTTTCGGCCTCGTCGTCGGTCAGATAGCCGTCGACCGAGCGAATTCGCCCCTTATCAAGCAATTGCTTGCGCAATCTCTTCCACAGGCTGGCGCGGACGTTCAGTTGCGCGCCGATCTTGTCGTCGTCGTCGGGAAACGCCGATCCGCGCTCGTAGATCAGGTCGAGCAGCCCGAAGTAGGCGCCGCGCTCTTCCATGGTCAGGTGCAGCGTGCCGCTGATGGCCTTGCGGGGGTCGCGCTTGTAGTCGGTCATGCTGGGCTCTCAAGAAAGTGTGCGCGAGCGGTCTCCCAGGCTTCATCTTTGGACGCGACGCTACGGAGCGAACCGCCGTCGAAGAAGTTGCTGCCCGGCGGGACCGCCTCGAAGCATGGCGCCGCTTTTCCGTTCTCGACGCGCGGGATGGGCATTATCCAATAGCCCAGGCGCGACAGCGCGTAGATTTCAGCCGACGTAATGGCCATCAGAACAGCACCTCCATCTTCTCGGGCGCCGCGCCGCGGAAGGCGTTGTGGCCCATGTCGGCCCACACGCTGGCCGAATCGCCGCTGGCGCCCTCGCGCAGCTTGCCGATGATCAGCTCGACCTCGGGCGACTTGCGGCGCTGATCCCAGTCGTTCCACTTCAGCGGCTGGTCGGTGGAGTTGGGCTCCTTCTCGCGGCTGGCGTAGTAGGCGTCGCGGTAGGGCAGGATCACCACGTCGGCGTCTTCTTCCCAGGCGCCCGACTCCTTCAGGTCGGATATCTGCGGGCGTTTGTCGTTGCGGTCCTCGACCTTGCGGCTGAGTTGGATCAGCGCGCAGATCACGCAGCCCAGTTCGTCCGCCAACTCCTTCAGGCCATGGCTGATCTCGGTCTGGGCCTCGCGCAGGTCCTTGCGGCCGTCCTCGACCTTCATCAGCCCCACATGGTCGACGGTGATCAGGCCCAGTTCAACTTCCTGGCGCCGCCACAGGGCCGCCTGACGGCGCGCCATGGACCGGAGCGACGACAGGGTCAGGCCGGTGCGCTTGACGCCCACGATCGGCAGGCGCCGCAGATAGTCGGCCGCCTCGATCACCATCACCCGCTGTTCGGCCGAGACCTTCTTGTCGCGGATGTCGCGGTATGTGGGGAAGGCCGCGCCATAGAGGCTGAAGCCGATGTCGCTGAGGTGGCGACGCACGGCCTGTCCTCCGGTGGCCGCATCGCCGAAGGTCATTTCGGCATGGATGGCGATCACGCCGCGAGCGCCCGGCAGATCGCGCGGGCTGACGCCGTTCATATGCGCCGCCAGCTGCGGCGAGGCGACATTGGTCCCCAGCGCGGTCGCCAGGGCGGACTTGCCCATGTTGGGTCGCGCGCCGATAGCGATCAGATCGCCCGGCAGCAGCGGCCCGATATGGTTGTCCAGCGGCCGCAGCCCGGTGATGATGCCCACCGGCTGGGAGCGGTCGTCGATGTAGGCGACCATGTGATCGAGCGCGTCGCCGATGGTCACCAGGGACGCCCGGCGGGTCGTCGCGTTCATGGCCAGCAGTTCGGCCTCGGCCGCCTCGATCTGGGCGCGGGCGCCGGCCCCGGCGGCGGCCTCGATCATGTCCGCGCCCAGGCGCATCAGATCGCGGCGGATCGCCAGATCGACGATGGTCGCGGCGAATTCGCCTGCGCCAGCGGACGGCGGGGCCCGGTCGACCAGATCAGCCAGATAGCGCAGCCCACCCAGCTCCTGGAAGGCCGAATCGCCCAGGAACCCCTGTCCGATCGCGAACGGCTCGGCGGCGACCCCGCGCGAGATCGCGCCGGCCACGGCGGCGTACAGGCGCGCGTGAAACGGCTCATAGAAGTGGCGCGGCTCCAGCGGCGCCTCGATCTTGTGGAAGGTCTCGTTGTCGAACAGCAGGACGCCCAGCAGCGCCTGCTCCAGTTCGATGTTGTGCGGGATCGTCCTGGCGTCTTCCGCGTTGTCGTTTTGGCTCGGATCGAGCGCCGGAACTAGCGCCATGGCGCTTGGCTCGCGGCGATGGATTGTCTATATGGGCCACAAGGCACGGGCATGCCCCCCTTTTCTCCTGGTGGAGGGAGCGAGGCGGCCCGCCGCCGAAGTCTCCCCCAGGCGCGACTGAAGACCGCGCCTGGGGTGAGCACTACTCCCGTGAAATCTAGCGTGTCAATTGGCCACGACGCCCTGGAAAGAAGTCTGCCGGCGCGTGCGCGAAGCAGAACCAGCGCGAGGATTCAATCCCTTGCGCCATGTAGCCGAACGAGCCCCACTGGTAGCAGTCTTGCGCCGAACACAGATGGTTTCGGAGCGTGGGTTGGGTCCTTCGGGGCGCCTCAACTTGTTGTGGCTTGACGGTCGGCGGGGCTGGGTCTGGGGTCGAGTCGACGCCCATGTTGAACGGGTCGACCTTCACGTCAGCGCCCCGCGCGCCTGGGTGTAGACGATCCGATCCCACTTCTCGCGGATCGCCCGGTCGGGGTGGTCCAGCGACAGGCAGTAATACCAGCCCGCGAAGCCGTCGGCGGCGTCCTTTCGGCCGGCGGCGTCGGTGGCCGGCAGCGTCACACCGCAGCGCAGAGCCGCGGCGACCATCGCCGGCTTCTTGGCGTGCGAATCACCCGTCAGCGCCTTCTTGATCTTCACCGGCGCCGCCTCGCGCCGCCGGATGCCGCGCTTCAGCGCCCAGGTCTCGGCGACCATGCCGAAGCCCATCAGCATGCGCAGCTTGTCGAGTGTGTCGGTTGGGCGACCGGCGCCGGGCGCATTGGGGTTGCGCACAATCAGCAGCGGCGACTCATAGCCGAGATAGGTGAAATTCGTGCGCCGCTGGATGTCCCGCAGGCGGTTGCTCAGCGCCAGCCCAAGGCGTCCCAGGTCGCCGCCGCAGTCGGAAAAATCCCACGCCCCGCACTCGGGCGCCACGCGCCCATCCCCCACCGCGTAACCGGTGAGGGTGGACGACGTGTCGAGAAACAGCATCATCATCTAGCTGACGGTCTCGCCCTCGGGCAGCGCCGTGGCGTGCGCCTTCTCTTCGTCGGCGCTATCCCAGGCCAGACCGCAGTCCGGGCACACGTCGGCGTCGTCCGGCGGACCTTCGCCCTCGGGACCGCCGCAGGTCGGGCACGGCACGTCGTCACCGTCCTCAGCCGTGTGCTCGACCGGCGAGACCGCGATATCGGTCCTCGACCCCTCGGGGTTGACGCCTCGGTCGCTCAGCGCCCAGGCCAACTGCTCCTGGCCGATGCCCCAGCCCTTGAGCAGGCGCTGGTGAAATTCCGGCGGGCAGCCGGCGGGCACTTCGCCCGGCTTGCCAGCGAGCCCCAGCTGCTTACCGTAGTCCTCCCAGTAGTCGCCGTCGTAGAGCACCACGTCTTCCTTGAACGGGTTCTTCGTGCCGCCGACGGGAAGACCAGCGGCGCGCAGCATCCAGGCCTCGATCTCGGCCTCGTTGGCCAGATCGCCGCGCGAGCGGTTGCGCATGGCCAGGATTTTGTCGACCGTCGCCAAGGGAAAGCCGTCCAGTTCGATCTTGCCGCGAAGCGCCTTGATCCTCTTCTTGACCGCCTGCACCGGCCGCTCGGCCTCTTCCTTGGCCTCGCCCAGCTTTTGCAGATCGTCCAGTGCGCGCCGCAGCGCGCCCTCCCGCTCTTCCTCGGTGCGATTGGGGGCCGGCTGGTCGCCCGCCCGTGATCCTGCTTTAGCCGCCATGTGCTCGTTCCTCGCGTTCGATGATGGTTGTGATCGCGGCCTCCAGGCGCAGGTAGGTGCTGGCCCGGAAGTCGCCGCCGGCCCGCATCCTCGCCCAGGTGTTGTGCGCCACGCCGGCCTCGGCCAGGACCTCGGTGATCAGGATTCCCGCACGGTAGGCGCGGTCATGCAGATCGGCGGCGAGCGGGTGGGGAATGATGCGAGCCATGCCCGAACCTGCGCTGATGCGGTTCGGTTAGTCAAGGTGGGCTTGCATCTGCAATAGCGCAGGTCTACTTAGCGAGGGTCTTCACCCGATTCACACCAGGACCGCATGACCCTCGCCGCCCTTCTGTTTCACATCGTCGTCAAGTGCGCCGCCACGGTCCTCGTTGTGGGCACGGCCATCAGCGTCTCCAACGCCGCGGTCGCCCGCGAGGTCTCGGCGAGCCGTCTCGCCTGGGCGATCACCTGGGTTGGCTTCGCCGACGTGCTGGCCGCGATATGGCTCTGAAACTCTCCTGGGCCACGCCCCTGCCCGACGGGGTCTATCTGAACCTGCCCGAGCGCGACTATTTCGCGCAGGAGGCGTTGGGCTCGACCGACCTGATCAGGCTGTACTTCAAGAAGTGGGGCTGGTGGTGGGCGAGCGCCTACAACACCGAGTTTGTCGACAAGGACACCCCGGCGCGCACGGCGGGCTCGGCGCTGCACGCCATCCTGCTCGAAGGGATCGCCGCCTACGAGGCCCGCTACGTCCCCGAGCCGGACCCCCGCACCTTCCCCGGCCTGATCGACACGAAGGAAGACCTGGAGCGCCGGTTGCGCGACGAAGGCTTCTCGATCCCGCCGCACTTCAAGGTCAAGCAGCACTTCCTCGACGCCATGCGCGCCAGCCTGCCTGACGTGCCGGTCTGGTCGAACATCCTCGAAGACTTCAACGACAACGTCCAGGCCGGCCGCAAGGTGGTCACGGCGCTGGAGGACCGCCAACTGCGGTTCATGCGCGAGGTGGCGATCGTCGAGCGCGACGACAACGCCGACGTGCGCCAGTTGTTCGACGACAGCCACCCCACCCTGACCGAGGTGTCGGTGTTCTGGACCGACGAGCGCGGGATCAGGCGCCGGGCGCGGTTCGACAGCCTGCTTCCCGCCTTCACCCTCGATCTGAAGAGTCTCGACAACTACAACGGCCAGAGCCTGCGCTTCTTCACCGGCGAGCTGATCGCCAAGCGCGGCTATGACATCCAGCGCGCCGACCATTTCGAGGCCCGCCAGCAGGCGATGCGGCTGATCGGCGACGGAAGGCTGTTCGGCGGCTCGCCCGAGCAGCGGCGCTGGATCGCCACCTTCCCCGACCAGTCGCCCGACGGCGACTACGTCTGGCTGTTCTACCAGAAGCCCGACCCGGTCGTTGGCCACGCCCCGATCCTGTTCCCGGTCTACGACCATTCCTGGCAATGGAACGAGGACACGCGGCAGAACGAGCCGACCGAGCTGCGCGCCGCCGGCGAGGCCAAGCGGATCAAGGCGCTGGAATTCTATCTCGGCGCGGTGCGCAAATACGGTCTCGATCAGCCATGGGCGCGGGTCGAGGACGTCCACTACACCAACGAGGGCTACGAGCCCCGCGTGTTTCTGCCGCCCTGGTCCGCCGACGTCGACGAACACCACGGGGCGGCTTTCGAGGAAGACGAGCGTGAACCAGTCTAACCTGATCTATTTCAGCTTCGCCGTCGCGGCCGAGCACCAGCCGGACGCGCTCACCGCGCTCGCCCCGCACCTCAGCAACGTGCGCAATCTCCACATCGGCAGCGTGGCGCTCCCTTTGCCCGAGATCAACGGGACCGCCGATCGGAAAACGCGCAGGTCCAGGAGCGGCAAGCCGAGCGTGCGGTCGATCATCCTTGAGGCGCTGCGAAAGGCCGGCCGGCCGATGTCGAACGAGGACATCGCCCTGGCCGTCGCCTCGGCCGGGTGGGGGATCACCAGCGGCGGCGCGGCCAGATCGGGCATGGTCAAAGATGGCCTGATCGTCATCCACCGCGACGGCGCCTGGGCGCTGGCGCCAGGACAAACGGAGAAGCTGATATGACCCCGGATAAGATTTTCATCAGCGTCAACGGTCGGACCATTTCGCTAGAGACATTCGCGAAGATGGATGTGGCCATAGTTAAGACCGTCAACGTCAGCGGCTGCACGGGCCTGACCAGCCTGCCGGACCTTCCGGCGGCTGAGTACGTCGACGCCAGAGGAGCCTCATTCTGCATCGACGTAGGAAAGAACGCGCGCGGATACCCGATGTGGGCCGTCCCGATCCGTGGCCAATGGCGCGTGATGGCCGGTTGTCGCAATTTCAGCGTTGAAGAGGCGCGGCGGCATTGGGGGCCCGGCTCTGCGCGCGCCCACAAGTCCATTGCGGCGCAGGTTGAGGAAATCGCAGCCGAGATCGAGCGGCGCTCGGCGGTGGCGCAATGACCGGCGAAGCCCCCCCCATCGGCCACAACAATCCTCCTGACGAGGTCGAGGCCTTCGTCAGCCGCGTGCGGCTGGAAAACGCTGATCTGCTGGCCGAGCGGGTCGATCTGGAATTCGACGTCGCCGGCGCGCCCAAGGCCCCGGCCTCCGACGAGGACGTGGCCGCGATCAATGAAATGGTCGTCAAGCTGCGCGGATATGCCCGCCGCCTGGAGGGCGCGCGGGAGGACGCCAAGCGCCCGCTGCTGGGCATGGGGCGCGGCTCCGACGCCCTGTTCACCACTGTCCGCGACGCGATGAAGGCCACCGCCGACCAGCTGGAGCGCCGCAACGGGCCCTTCCTCCAGGCGAAGGCCGTCAAGCTGGAGCAGGAGCGGCAGGCGAAGCTGGCCGAGCAGCGGCGGCTCGAACAGGAGGCCGAGCAGCGGCGCCAGGACGAAGCGGCCGAGCGTCAGCGCCTGGAGGACGAGGCGGCGGCGGCGCGGCAGAAGATCATCGACGCCAACACGGCCGAAGAGCGCGAGGCGGCGGCGGCGCTGGCGGTCAACACCGAGCGCGACGCCCAGTTGGCCCGCGACGCCGAGGAACAGGCCGAGAAGGACCGCCAGAAGCTGTCCAAGGCTGCCGATCGCACCGAGCGAAAGGCCGACACGGCCCTTGAGCGCACCGCCGGTGGCGGCGGCGCCTCGAAGCTGACCGAAGAGCGCAAGTGGCGCTGGGGCCGCGAGGACAGCCGCGAGGCCTTGCGCGCCAGCCTTGGCCCCCTTGCGCCCTACCTCAGCGAAAGCGCAGTAATCGACGCCATCGCGCGCGCCGCGAAGGCCGACCCAGCCCCCATCATCCCTGGCGTCGAATTCTATGTCGACGTCGTCGCCTCAACCACGGCCAGTCGGCCGAAACCTTAAGGAGCAGACCGTGGCGAAAGCCCCCCAGAATACCACCAAAAACGCCCCACCCCCGGCCGACGACGCCAAACTCGAAGAGGGCCTTGGTCGGGCGCTGGCGACCATCGACGCCGATGGCAGCATCCTCGAAGGGGGGCTCGACTCTGCCCTCGCCGTTGCGCTGAATGACTCGCTGTTCAACCGTCAGGCCGACCTCGCCGCAAGGCGCCCGCGCAAGGTGGGCGAAGCCATCAGGAACATGGTCGAGTTGGCTACCTACGACACGCCGTCCGCCCAAATGAGCATCTACAGCCTTCCGCGCGACGGCAAAGCCATCATCGGCCCGTCGGTCCGCTTCGCCGAGTTGGCGCTGCAAATGTGGAAAAACGCCAACAGCGACTCGCGAGTGGTCGCGGTGGACTACAAGGCGGGCTACGTCGAGGCCGAGGGTATCTTTCACGACATCGAAAGCAACGTCATCGGGCGCACTCACATTCGGCGCCGGATCACCAACAAGGCCGGCAAGGTGTTCAACGCCGACATGATCCAAACCACCAGCAACGCCGCCTGCGCCATCGCTCGGCGCAACGCCATCCTGCAAGGGATTCCGCGCCAATTCTGGAACGTCGCCTACGAGAAGGCGCTGGCCGTCTGCCGTGGCGACGAGAAGACGCTGGGCGCGCGCCGCGTGGCGCTGATCCAGGCCTTCAAGGACAAGGGCGTCACGCCCGCCCAGGTTTTCTCGCTGATCGGCGGCACGGCCGAGCAGGACATTGGCCTGGACCAGATGGTGGTGCTGGCGGGCATGTTCACCGCCATCGTCAACGGTGAAGCGACCGTCGAGGACATCCTGGCCCAGCAGAAGCCGACCATCGCCGGGCCCGGCCTCGGTGGCGCGTTCGCCCAGGCGGGCGTGGCGGCCAACGAGACGGTCGACCCCAAGACCGGGGAGGTGACCGAGACGAAGCGGGCCGACCCTATCGTGCTGGCCGACGCGGCTGGGCCTGCCCAACCTGCGGAGTCGGCCAGGACTACGTCGGCGTCTGCCACGCCTGCGCAGGCCGCTTCGCTGGCCCAGCCGGACTCTACCCAGACGCAATCGTCGCAGCCGTCCGACGCTGGTTCGACGGCGGTGGACGCTGAGGTTCAGGAGGACGAGATCGAGATCACGCCGGAAGAGCAGGAAGCCCTCGACGTGTTCGACGCCGCGCTGGAGGCGGCCGACAGCTGGCTGGTGATCAAGAAGGCCACATCGACCGTCATCGACGCGCTGGGCGAGAACGCGGAGCTGGTCGTCGCCGCCAAACAGAAGGCCTACGACGTCACGACGGCCCTGAAGAACGACCCGGTGCGGCCGGACAACGACTGGCAGTTCTTCCTGCTGTGGCTGACCAGGGCGCACCCGGCCTCGGTGAAGGATATGTTCAAGCGGCTGGCGCTGAGCGCCGGCTACGACGGCCAGCCGCAGAACATCAAGGACATCGTCGCCGAGGCGGCGAACGTCGCGTCGAGGGTGGAGGGGTAGATGGTCGCTTCCCGCAGCCTCATCAGGAAGGCGGGTTATCGGGTCGAGTTGACCATGCCCGTCGGCGGCGCAGAGCACAATTTCACGCGGCATTGCGAAGCGTCTGGCGCTTACGTGACCTCCGACGGAGCGCTGGTGCTCAACCGCACGATCGACGGTAAGGAGTCGGGCCCCTGGAATATCTTCGCGCGGGGAGTCTGGCGGTCCGCCAAGTTTGGGATTTGGATTATTGACGATGCCTGACCGCGCCATCACCGCCAAGCAGATCGCCGAGGCCCAGGCGGCCGACGAGGCCGTGACCACGGTGATCAACATCTTCATGTCCGAGCACGGGGCCGATCCGGCCTTCATCGCCGGCGGGATCGCCATGGCGTTCACCCGCTTCGTGATCAACCACGGCATGGGGCCCGACCAGCCGCGCACCGTCGGCCACGTGCGCACCATCTGCCTGAAGCAGATCAACCATTGCGCCCAGCAACTGCTGGCGAAACCTGCCGAGAACGACGCATGAGCGTCCTGATGATCTGCGCCGGAACCGCCGACGGGCCCGTCCATGACGTCAGCCACGCTCCGTGGTTTCTGATGACCTTCGACCCAGACGACCCGCAGGAGCAGGTGATCTGGACGACCCACCGGCCATCAGCGCGTCGGTTCGCCGATCTCACCGAGGCCATGACCCTATGGAAGACCGCCTCGACGGTGCGTCCGCTGCGCGACGACGGTCTGCCCAACCGGCCGCTGACGGCCTTCCACGTCACCTTCGAGACGGTCGAATGAGCGAGGCCCAGGACCCCAAATTCCAGTCCCGCGCGGCGCTGTGCGACGCGGCCGTCCGGCTGGCCCTGGTCGGGGCCATGAAAGAGGCGGTCGACCAGGATGTCGCGGACGGCGGCGATTTCGACGTGCGGCCGATCGTGCGGGCAGCGCTCTGCGGCGCGCTACGATCGCTGACCACCTTGGCCTGGGACACCGGCGCCGTCGGCAAGACCAGGGAAGTGATCAGGCAGGGCTTCATCGACACCATCGACGGCTGCCTGGACCAGCTGGAGCAGGCAGCCCCCATCGGCAAGGGATATTCCGACTCGACCCGCGCGGTCGAGCGGGGAGGGAAGGGGTTCGACGGATGAACACCTACGATATCGAGCGCGTGGTCAGGCTGGTGGTTATACAGGAATTGAACGTGCTGGCGGCGGCCCTTGGCGGCCCAGCGGCGGCGAACGCCTACGCCATCGCGTCGTTGCGGGCCGAGCAGGAGCGCGAGAAGGCCCGGCTGGAGGCGGCTCGCCATGGCTGCTGACCTTCGCCCCGCCGACGTCCCGCTGACCGATATGATCGCCTGTGCGAAGCGGGAGTTGCTGATGCGCAAGCGGGTCTATCCTCGCCGGGTCGAAGCTGGCAGAATGACGCAGGCCGAAGCCGACAAGGAACTCGCCGTGATGGCGGCGATCCTGGCGAGGTTGGAGGGCCCATCCCTTCTCTGAGACCCCTTTCACGGGCGACGACGTGGCGTCCCGCCGCCCTCACTCAGCCACCAGGAACGAGACCATGGAAGAGATCAAGATCGCGCTGGCGAAGATCGGTGTGGCGCTGAACCACCTGCGCACCGCGATGGCCAACAACCTGCACACCGACCAGCACGCCCAGATCGACGATGCGGTGAAAACCGCCCTGGCGGTCGGCGGCGCCGACGACCTGCAAGCGGCCGTCGAAGCCAAGCTGGCCGACTACGTCACCCAGGAGCAGTTGCAAGCGGCGCTGGCGGCGCTGGCCACCGACGCCTCGGCCCTCGGCGACCAGATCGACACCGACGTCAACACCGACGCGCCGGACACCGACCCTACCGCGACCGAGCCCGCGACACCGTCCGTCGATGGCTCGACGCCGGCGGCAGCGGCGTCCGACGGGGACGCCTCGGTCCCTACTACGGGCCAGACTGCCGACTCGCCCCCGGCTTCATCGGAACCGACGACGGATGGACCGACTCCGAGCGATACGCCTTCGACCACTGGTGGCGCCGAGCCGGAAGGGGCGCCCCCCAGCGAGGCGTCTTCGTCCCCGAGCCCGGCCGATGGTTCCGGCGAAGCGCCCTCGACCGACTCGTCGGGGGAGTCGTCACCGCCATCCGATGGCTCGACGACCACGTCTGAGGCCCCTACCGAGCCGGCGTCGCCATCGACGTCGGCTGGGGAACCCACCGTCACCCCGCCAGAGGGGTCGGGTGGGGAAACTGATGGGGAGCCTGCTGGCGAGCCGTCTACCGATGGGACGGCCCCGGTGACAGAGGCGCAGACCCCGTCGGAGCCGGCTTCGACCGAAACGGCCCCGCAGAGCGTCGCTGAGGCCCCTGCGGGCGATCCGGCTACTGACCCAGCCGCCGACTCGTCCGAGGCGGTTCCTGCAAGCCCCGCTGCGGCGGATGGGGCCGAACCGGCGACGACCAGTTCGGTCGCGCCCGAGCCGTTGACCTGAGACTAAGGGGCGGCCGTCGGGTCGCCCCACCCTCTTTCACCAGGAGCCCATCATGGCCGAAGACAAACACGCCGAGCAGGCCGAGCGCATCCTTGCGCTGGCGCTAGACTTCGTTGAGGCCTTCTTGCAGGGCCAAGCGCACATCAAGGTCGTGACCACGGGCGAGGCAGCGCCCACGCACTACCTCTGTCTTGAGTGGGAACCCAGCGACCGGGGAGCCGACTGACATGGCCGGTCTCGTCGCCTCGGCGATCCCATGGAACCTGATCGCCAAGCTGGCGGGACTGGCTGCGCTGGTCGCGATCGGTTTCGGCGCCGGGGTCAGCTACGAGCACAAGGCCCCGTGGGCGCTCGGCGGACAGTTGAGCCGCCTGGAGGCCTCGATCCCGCAGTTGACGGCGAAGGCCGCCCAGCAGGGCGCGGCCGCCCAGGCGGGCCTCGACAAGGGCGCCTTCAGCCAATGGTCGACTCAGCTTCAGCAATGCCGCGCCGCCGCCACGGCCACCCGCGACACCGCCGCCAAGCAGATCGCCACGACCGACGCCTATTCCCGCGCCCAGGTGTCGAGCGCCTACCAGATGGGGCGTGCGATCTGTGGAGCGACCAATGCGAAAACCCCTCCTGGTCCTGCCGCTGCTGGCGCTGCTGTCAGCGTGCGGGACGACGGCGACGATTTCGCCGCCATCTTTGATCCAGCCGCCTTTACCGCCAGCGGCCAAGCCCCTTTGCCCGCCGCAGGTGACAGCGGCGGTCCCCCCGGAACCGCTTCCCCCTAAAGGCGTCAGCGTGTCGAAACTGGATACCGCCCTCGATGCCGCGCTGGGCCACGATCTGGCCGCGGCGTTCGAACAGTGGCTGGCGGTCGACGAGCCGGCCTGGGGACGTCAGAGCGCGCGACGGCTGACCGAGGCCCAGGCGGCATGCTCGAAGCAGGAGGCGCCTTAAGGTGGCCTACGACGGCGATCCTGACGACTGGAGACCAAAGCGTCCGCGCTGCCGGGCGTGCGCCGGGACCGGGATTGTGCCGCTCTTTACGTGCGCGCCGGGAATTTATGTGTTCGCCGACCGAGGCGAGGACGTCCCCTGCCATTGGTGCGGCGGGTCCGGTTATGACGACGGGACCGACCCGTGGCGGCGGTGATCACCTGTCGCCGCTGCGGCGAGCCGATGATCGAGGGCCACCTGTATTTTCCAGATGGCCCCATGGCCGTCGCCCACGCCCGCTGCATCCCGACCTATATCAACCGCTGGCCCCCACAGCGGCGCAAACCCACCCCTCGATGCTGGATCACGCATGCCCAAGATTGACCCCTACGACGTGCTCGGCGTCGACCAGAACGCCACCGACGACGAGATCAGGGACGCCTACCGCCGCGAGGTGAAGCGCACCCACCCCGACGCCGGCGGCGACACCAACGCCTTCGTCGATGTCCAGACGGCCATGGCCATCCTCGGCAACCGCGAGCGCCGCTCGCGCCACGACGCCGGCGAGGACGACGTCTTCGCGGCCACCAACGAGGAAGAGCGGATCGTCGCCAGTTCGATCATGCGGATCATCCGACTGACGATCGGGAATGACAGCCTCGACTTCGACCACGAGGACATCGCCAAGCGGATCAGGCTGGTGCTGGCCGAGGCGCTTCAGAAGATCGACGCCGAAAAGGCCAAGTGCGAGCGGGAACTGGCCCGGCTGGACCAGCTGGCCGCGCGGATGAAGAAAACCCGCGAGCTGTCCGGCGAAAATCCCCAGGACGAGCCGATGTGGGAGCGTGGGCTGGCCGACATCCGCACCAAGATAAAGCGCGCGCTGGACGTCGAAATCCCCCGCAACGAGCGCGCCCACGTCCGCGTGGCGGCGATCTTCGAGGCGATGGACTACCGGTTCGACCGGGTGCTGTCTTTGACCACCGGTCAGCAGATCATGCGCGATTGGACCACTGTGCGGCCCAGTGGGATCAGCTTCCCCTTCCGCGACACCTACTGATTCGTCATCGCGATCTGCTTGCGGATCGTCAGGATCACGCTGAGCGCCGCCGTCCCGGCCAGCCCGATCACGAACATCGACTCGATCTGCGCCACGTGGGCGTTGCCGTCGGTATAGGGTTTGATCGCATCGTCGATGGAATTCAGGCCTCGGTGCAGCTGATCAATGAACGGCGCCGCAGCGGCCGCCATCCCGCCGATCGCCGTCGCGCACTGGGCCAGGAAGCTCTTCGACTGGGCCAGTGGCTTCATCGCCGCCGGCGTGGGCGGCGTTGACCCGTTTCGGGTGACGCTGGACGGCGGGGGCGCCGTGGGAGAGGCCTGGAGCACGGCGATCGCATCGCCCACGGTGTCGCGCCCTGGCGTGACGACGGTCTGGGCGCCAGCCGCGATGGCCTCGGCCGACGGGACCACCGTAGACGTGATCGCCGCCGCGTCGGCCGTTTTCCAAAGCGCGATCTCGGCCATGCGGCGATGGTCCAGGCCCGCGACCACCTCAGCCTTCCCGTCGACGACCTGCTTGTCGAACCGCAGCATCTGCGTGGGGACCTGATCGAGCCTGTTCGCATTGAGCACCTTCCAGATGGTCCAGCTTGCCCCGGCCCCCAGGTTGAACACGAACGACAGCAGGGCGCTGTACTGGTGCTCGCTGAGCGCGGCGATGATCGGCCCGTGCACCACGCCGTAGAGCCGCTGAGCGGCGGTCTCCAGGTCAGCGGCGCGCCAGTAGGCCGCCAGTTCGCGCGTGACGGTCATGCCGATGGTCAGGCCGCCGGTGTGGCCGGTCCCGGCCGTCAGCGTCCCCAGGACCACGTCGCCGGGCCTTAGCACCTTGTCCGGCTGCTTGTCGTCGTAGACCCGAAGCACCTCGGTCTCGGCGCGGGTGATGAAGTCGACCGCGATCTGTGGGACGGCGCGGATGTCCATGGAAGCCCCCAGGCTGTTTGCCCGAGGATAGACCGGCCAACGCCGCTCGGCTAGTCGCGCTTGCGCGGGACCGCCATCGCCGTCAGTAGCTGGTCGACCTTGCCCTCGACGCGGCCGACGTCGTCACGGCGCGCCATGCTGCGCTCGATGCGCCCGACCCTGGTCTCGATCTTGTTGACCGCTGTGGTCGACGCCGTCGCGGCCGCCTCCAGCTTGCCGTCGAATTCAGTCCGCAGCATCAGCATGGCCGCCTCCCGCGCCTTGACCTCGACCTCCAGCTTGGCGTCGAACGAGGCGAACCGAGAGCGCCAGCGGTCGGCGCGTTCCTTGATCCGGCGCCTGACCCACTCGATCGCCGTGCCCGCGACCGCCAGAACCGCCGCCACGCTCCCGGCGACACCGGCCCAGAAGCCGATCGGTGTATGCGTGGACATGCAGAGCCCCCCGGCCGGTTACCGTCGGGACTTTGATCAACCTGGGCTGGCTTATCAAGGGGCGGCCTCTTCGAAGTCGGGTGCGGCAAAAAGATCAACGTCCAGATCGGCCGGAAGTTTCGACTGCACAGCTGGCTTGGAAAGGAACCTGCGCGGATTGGGGTGGTGAGCGTTGATATAGCTCAAAACGATGTAGAGCGCGGCGGGGCTATAGAAGCGCGTCTTGGGGTTGAACATCATGTTCTGAAGCGGCTGGCGCACGCTCTCGAACGGGTGCTGAATCAGCGATATCGCCGCGTCGTGCTGGACCGCCGCGCAGATTTCGACGCCGTAGCGGTGGCTGTGCGCATTGTTGTTGTCGGGCGTGTTCTGGATGATCTCGCAGAGCACCCACGGTCCCCATTCCGGGTGATCGTAGACATAGGCCTCGACGGCGATCGGGTCCTCGTCCTGGTGGGCTTCCAGATAGTCGCAGGCCGGGCATTTGATCCGGCCGATCGCCGCATTGCCGGCGCGCCACTCGCCAAGGGTCTCGGAGATCGTCGCGTACTTCAGCCGCACGTGGCGATTCTTGTGGCCGGGCGTCGACCAGCTGGCCTCGTCGTAGTTGTCGGTGTGCCGAACCATCACGCCCTCGCTGTCACGATAATCTGGCCCCCGGCGCCTGGGCCGACGACGTAGACGCCATGGGTCGCATCATACGCCGCCCCGGCGCCGCCGCCACCCGGCGTGGTGCCCCCTTCGCCATTGACCGTCTGGTCGCCGCCGCCGAGGCCCGCGCCGCCGCCGTCCCAGCTGTTGGTCAGGCCGCCGGCGCGGCCGTTGGTTCCAGAGCCCCCCGAGCCGCCAGTGCCGCCCGCGCCCTGCGAGAGCCCCGCGCCGGACGTGCCGCTGTGCGCCGACATGGCCGAGAACGGGCCGGTCGCCGACACCGTGCTGGCGGTGCCGATGGTGTTGCTGACGTTGTAGGTGAGGGTGGTCACCCCCGGCGTCACCGCGACGGACGTGACCGTCCGGTTCTCCCCGCCGCCGCCGCCGACGTAGGTGACCGATCCGCCCTTGCCGCCGCTGCTGGTGACCGCCCCGTGGCCGCCTGGGCCGGTCAGCGAGATATCGACGTGGCCGTAGGTCCCTGCCGGCAAGGTCACGGTCTTGGAGCCGGGCGAGGAGTCGGCGACGACGATGTCCCCAGGCCCCGGCGCGGTGGCGTTGAGCACGCCCACGGTCACCGGCGAGCCGACGCACAGGGTGATCGAGCCCGCCACGCCGTTGACGACGTCGCGATAGGCCACGTCATAGGTGGTGTTGGTGGTGACGCTGGTGATCTCCTTGCGGACCACCGTGGTCGGCGAGTTGCCCGCGCTCGACCAGTTGGCGGTCCCGGTCACCCGGTAGAGGAATTCCACCGCCGAGGCGTTGGGGTTGTCGTTGACGCCGGTGATGACGATCGCCGGGATGGACTGACCGGCGGCGTTGAACTGGGTGCCCACGGCCGTCCAGGTCGAGGTTCCGGTCGAGCCGACAGGGAAGGGGATCACGGGGTAGGCGGCGCACTGGCTGATGTCCTGCACGCCGTTGGCCCAGTGGTTGAACGACTGGAATTTCACCATCACCACCTGCCCGATCTGGGCCGGGATGTAGGGGAACTGAAACAGCGATCCGTCGCAGCGCACGGCCAGCGCGCCGGCGGTGTGCGCCTCGATCGGAGTGTTGAGCGCCCCGCGGCGCAGATAGGTCTCCAGTTCGTACTGGTAGGGCAGGCTGAGCAGGGTGGCGACCTCGAAGCCGATCAGTTCGTCATCGAGCATGATCAGGGTCGAGAAGGCGTCGGCCGCAGCCTGCGAGGTCGTGGTGAGGTCGGCGCTCGACTGGGTCAGGTCGAGGTAGGCGTCATTGACCGTGTCGGGGTCGGAACCGGACGCCAGATCGGCGGTGAGGAAGCCGAACCTGGACGGCGCGGTGATGGTGCCGATTTGGCTGTAGTTGCTGCCGTCGACGCTGACCCAGACGTTGCAGCCGCCCCAGGCCGTCAGGTCCGCGCCGGCGACGGCCGCCGCCACCTGGACGTTGCCCTGGTAGAGCGCGCTGGGCGGGTTGAACAGGAAGGGGACCGCCGGGTTGGTGATGGTCGCGCAATACTGCGTCGCCACTGGCCCAGGCTGAAGCTGAGCGCCGAAGACGTAGACCGACTCGGTGCCGGCCGCGCTGTAGTTCTGGTTGCCGCTGCTGTTGCAAACGAAGGTGAAGCCGCCGCAGTTGGTGTGGCCGGTGGGCAGCACCCCGCTGATCGAGCAGCGATACCAGCCCGTGGGCAGTCCCTCGGAGTCGATCTCGCCGACCGGGTCGCTCGCCCCGCCAGACGCCGTTGCCGTGGCCGCCGTCCCGGCGTTGAGGTCGAACTGACAGGTAACGCCGGTCCCGCCGGAGACGCCGAAGGCCAGATTGACGAGGTGGGACGTGCCCGCCTTCAGATAGCGGCTGAAGGTGTAGGGCGTGCCCGTGGCGCCGTCGAGGCAGGTGGCGTTGATCTGGTCGTTGTGAGAGGCCCCAGAGCCGCCAGTGGCCGCTGCCGTCAGGGTCTGGGCCGTGGACCCGCCGAACGGGTCTGACGTGCCGCTGGCGGTCACCCCTGCGTGGGTCTTAGTCCAGGTGGCGGTCGTTGCGTCGTTCGACTGGATGATCAGGTTCGACTCGACCCAGCCTGAGTCGAGCCCGCGGTTGGTCGCGAAGCCGCCGTTGTCCTGGCTGTTGTACTCGGGCGCATGGCTGATGCCCGGCAGCACGTCCTCGGCCGTGATCTGGCGGCCACCGTCCTCGTCGTCGTCGATCTGGTTGATCCGCACCAGATAGCCGTTCAGGCCAAGGCCGGGATCGGTCAGCGAGACGATGTCGCCGCACTCCAGCAGCATGTAATTCCACGGCAGCGTGAAGGTGAAGGTGTTGCGCACGTAGAGCTGGCGCTGGAGCCACAGCTGCGCGGCGTTCTGGGCGCATGTCGGGTCGCACATCACGTGGACCGTGTCGGGGTCCTTCTTTCGGCGTCCGAACTGGTCGATATTCGCCATGTCCTGGGCCGTGGCGATGTTCGAATTGTAGCTGTTGGTCCGGTCGTAATACTCCATCTGAACGATGTTGAAGGCCTGCGACTGGTCGTTCCGGTCGATCTTCACCGGGTCGGCGTCGTGGCCCTCCTGCCACGACCCGTCGTCGAGCGCGTAGACCGGGGTCAGGTTCGGCGTGTAGGTGGCGCCGTTGGCGGTGACCGTGGTGTCGCCGTAGGGGCAGAACTTCAGCAGCCCCTCGGACCAGTAGACCATGGTGTTCGTCGCCATAAACAGCTCGGTCAGGAAGTCGTTGGCCGTGCGGGCTTGGTCGAGCACAGGGCTGACGAGCAGGTTGGCCGCCAGACAGTAGGACGAGTAGGTGGCCAGCGTGCCGGTGTCGATCGCGCCGCTGGGCCACGACGGCAGCCCATATTTGGTGTTGGTGAAGAAGTCCGTGACCACGGCGGACGGATTGGCGTCCGGCAGATGCAGGCTGGCCTGGAGGGTGAAGCTGGACTGGATTTCGAAGCTGTGATTCGGCGTGCCCGCCGTCGAGTCGAGCACGTAGTGGGTCGCGTAGCAGTAGGCGATGCCGCTGTAGCCGATGGCCTGATCGGGATACTTCGAGGTGACCACCGACCAGACGGCCTGCCCCAGGTTGCCGTCCATGAAGCTCAGCCCGGCCTGGGCCGTCGCGCTCTTGTTGGACTTCGAGGCGAACTTCTGCCCGATCAGGTAGCTGCCGGCGTAGCCCGGCGCCGCGAGCGCGGGCGGGCTGGCGTAGACCTTGGCGTCGACCCAGATGGTGGGGATATCGACGATGGGGCCTTCGCAGATGCCGAGGATCACGTCGGCCTTGTAGTTGTAGCCGATGGTCGGGCCGTTTCCGCCCTTGCCGCCGCCCTTGCCCGCCGTCTGGGCGATGGCCACGAAGTCGTTGTACCAGAGCAGGTTGGCCTTGGTCCGAAACGTGCCCCAGCCGATCGGGATCACCAGCCCCGAGGCGCTGGTCTGAACCTGGATGCCGGCGTAGCGGGTCGGCGCCTTGCCGGCGCTAGAGCCGCCCATAGCTCGCCGCCCAGCAGCTGAAGTAGCGGCGCTCACGGCCCTTCAGATCGCTGTGGCGATCCATGTCCCCCTCCACCACCCCGCCCTCGGGCCGATAGGCGTGCACGATGCGTGATCCGCCGACCATGATGCCGCAATGGCTGTAGGCGCGTCCATAGCGGAACAGGACGATGTCGCCGAGGGTTGCGTCTGCGCCGTCGATCTCGGCCGCCAGCTTCATGTCGTTCATGAAGGACGCGAACCGCTCGCCGGTCTGGTGCAGGTGCCAGTCGATCGGATAGTGGCCGGTGTCGACCTTCTCGATCAGGCCGATGTTGTGGAAGACGCCGATCAGCAGGTGGGCGCAGTCGACGCCGACGCCCTTGACGCAGGCGCGGTGGTGGTAGGGCGTGCCGATCCAGGCGTGGGCCTCCTGGACGGCGCGCTCGCGGTCGACGCTGAAGGCGGTCACAGCGGGCTCCCGACGATCGACGGCGGGATGAACGGCTGACCCCGGAAGTTGATCAGGTTGCTGAAGCGATTGGCGCAGGTGGTCTTGGTCTGATCGCAGCCGGCGAAGGCGTAGAAGGTGTCGCCCGCGACGGGAACCTCGGCCATCGGCAGGGCGATCTGGAAGGCGCCGCTGGTGTGCGAGAACTTCTTGACCGCCCGGCTCGTCCCGGCGTTAGCCCCGGTCAGCCAGACGATCTTGCCCTGGGTGTAGTAGTCGTCGGCGGCGGTCAGGTTGGAGTTGAAGCCGTTGACCGACAGGCCGCCTGATCCGACCGTGCCGGTGGCGCGAAACGCGTTGAGGTTGACCGTGCAGTTGGCGTCGCCGACCGTGTTCAGGCAGGGCGACTGGTAGAAGTCGGGGCCCATGTTGACGTCGCACAGCACAGTCCAGGACGAACCGCGCACCGTCGCCTCGGAGCGGCCCATTTCCCTGATCTCGGTGATCCGGCCCGCGAAGTCGATCACCAGCCCGGTCGGCTCGTCTCCCCAGGCCGCGATCACCGCCCGATACATGACGATGCTGGCCGCATCGAACCCGCCGCCGGCGATGAAGGGCAGCAGCGGTACGCCGTTGATCAGGTCCGCCGGCGTGGCCATGATGTCGAGATCGAGGGTGGTGGCCTCCAGGCCGGTCTTGTGGCTGATCTTGCCGCGGTCGATGGCCGGGCCCATGCCCCAGGTCAGCGGTGAGCCCCAGCTGACGCCCTGAAAGGTGATGGGCACGTCCGCGCCGCTCCAGCGCACCACGCCGCCACCGTTGAGGGTGATGGTGTAGAGGTCCGCCATCTCGAAGTCGACGCCGCTGTCGAGCAGGGCCTTTGTCGCGCCCGCGCCGGCCGCCAGACTGTCGATGGGGGTGCGCATCAGTTGGGCTTGAAGCTGGCGAAGGGGATCGACCCGGACCATAGCCCAGGCTGAATCTGTTTGATAGGCAGCCGGTCAGCGGTGAAGGCGCACAGCATGAAGTAGCTGCCCGACCACGTCAGCGCCGCGCCCATGGTCGGCGCGCTCATGAAGGTCACCACGCCGAGGTCCCCCACCGTGTAGAGCGACGGCGAGATCAGCGTCCCGTCGCCGTACAGGCTGACCCCGAAAGGCGCGTAGATGGGCTCGGTCCAGGTGTTGATCGACCGGCTCAGCTGGTAGCTCGTCTCGACGCCGTCGGCGGTGGCGATGAATTCAGCCTGCACCGCGTTGAAGTTGGAGTCGTAGTACAGGAACGCGCCCTGCTGGCCCTGACAGGTGTTGAAGCACTCGAACAGGCCCGCGACCTCGTCGTTGTTCAGCCGGTGGCGTAGAACCTCAAGGTCGATCTTATAGTCCCAGATCGGGATGCTGTAATACTGGGTCGCCCGGCGGCGCCCTGACGCCGAGGTCTTGACCTTGGTGTTCCATACCGGGGTCATTTCGACGCCATCGACCTTCTGGCCAGGGAAGATCGGCAGCACCGGATAGGCCTGCACCTGATTGGCGGCCGCGATCTCGGCCGGCGTCGCCAGCCTCACGTCCGCCCGGTGGAAGTTGATGGTGTCGCTGTTGACCGGTCCCGAGGTGCGCAGCCCGAACTGAAGCTGGCCCAAGGCGCTGAGCGGGTTCTGGACCTGAACCACCGTGCGGTAGGCGTAGGTGTCGCCCACGGTTCCGGCGCCCTGGATCACCCCGCCCGCGTCTGGATCGGTGGCGAACAGCACGCTGAGCGACTCGGTGCTGGTCGAGCCGTCCGCCTCGTAGCAGTTCATGGTGATGAAGGCGTCGTCGATCGCGCCAGCGACCAGGGTGAAATGCGCCTCCAGCACGTACCAGCCGGGAAGGGGGGAGATCGGGAAGTCGACCAAGCAGCGCTGGTAGATCGCATGGGCCGATCCCGAGCCCACCGTGGGGCCTGCCAGCTGGACCGCGCAGGGGCCGTCCAGCCCAGGCACGCGAACGGCCGTGCCGCCCTTGCTGAACCATCCGACGGGCTCGCCTGGGCTGGCCGGGTAGATGTCGAAGGTCGGGTTGGCGTTAAGCGCCGAGACCGCGCTGAGGTTGGACCAGTAGAAGGGCAGGTAGGGGTTCAGCGTCATGGATCACCCCGTCGCGCCGTTGAGCATGCCCGCGCCCGCGCCGTTGCGGTGGCGGTCGATGAACTCGTCGACCATGACCTGACCGGCGGGCCCGCGCAAGAAGCGCTGGAAGCTGCGCGCGTCCATGGCATGGACGTTCCAGGTGTGATGGCTGCCGGCGTTGTCGGTGGGTCCGTTGCCGCCCTGGACCATGTTGCGCCAGGAGTCGGCCGCCCAGGCGGGCAGCACCGTCTCGTCCTTGTGCAGGATGGCGCCGGTGGTCTGCGGGACGCGCCACATGCCGCCCTCGGACGAAGGGATCGAGATCGCCATCACCTCGGCCATCATCGCCGCCCCAAAGGCGGGCGCCGCCATGAAGGTCAGCGGGTTGGCGGCCGCGGACGCGGTGGCGTTGGCGTCGGCGACGGCCGCAGCGCCGGCCACCTGGGCGCGGCTGTTCATGAAGGCGGCGATCTTCGCCTCGGCGAAGGCCATGATCTGGGTGGTGACCCACTTCTCGACCGCCTGGATCAGCATCTGCCGGATCGTGCCCACTACCCCCATCAGCGCCTGCTGGAAGGTCTTGGCGTGGGTGATCATGCCGTCGACGCCTGTCCCGAACGCATTGACGATCTGCGCGGTCGCGCTGCGCCACTCGCCCACGACCCGGTCGATGTTGGCGCGGGTTTCGTCGGCCTTGGCGTTCTCGAAGGTCGTCTGCGCCGCCGCTGCGGCGATCTGGTAGGCCTGCTGCAACGCCAGCAGCTGGGCGTAGACCGCCTTGCGCTCCTTGGTTTCGCTCTGGCCGGCGGCGTCCATCGCCGCCAGTTCCTTGCGCAGCCCGGCCTCTTTCAGGGCCTCTTCCTGGGCCGCGAACTGCCGTTCGGTATCGAAGTCCATTTGCAGCTGTTGCAGCTTCATCTGGTGAATCCGCGCGCCGCTCGCGCCGACCATGGCGATCCTGTCGTCGAGGATGCGCTTCTGCTCTTCCTCGCCAAGTTTGGCGATCTGCTGCTGGCCCTTCAGGGCCTCGACCGCGCGGCTGGTGGCCTCTTCGATACCCTTGACGGTCTCGGCGACCATCTGGGTGTTGTGCTCTTGCAGCGCCTTCGCCTGCTCGGCCAGGGCGGCGCGATATTGCTTCGTGTCCTTGCCGTACCACGTGGCCACGTCGTCGACGTAGCGCTGCCACCCGGCCAGCGACTGCGCCCAGTTGTTCTTCGAGGCGGCGATGTCCGCCTTGTCGCCCGCCAGCTGTTCGGCCGCGGCGTCGGCCTCCATGCGCTTGCGATCTTCCATGATCTTGCGCTGGATTTCCAGGTACTGGGCCGAGCCGGCTTTCGCCGACGCCAGCTTGGTCTGCCAGAAATCGGCCTCGTAGGACGACATATCGGCGAGCCAGCCGACCGTCTTGCCCCGCATGGCATCCTCGGCGTCCGACAGCTGCTCCTGCCACTCCTGCATCTTCGAGGCTTGACCCTTGGCGCCAGCCCCCGCGCCAGTGTCGGCCTTGGGGCCGCCCAGGGAGTCGACGCCGCCAGCGGCCGCCTTGGCGCTCTTCTCCGCGTCGGCGAACTTGTTGAGTGAGTCGCTGGCGTCCTGGATGTGTCGGGCGACGCTGATCCAGCCGTAGGAAATCTCGACCTGATCGGCCAGCATCTGGACCTTGTCGCCGTCCAGCTTGGCGCGCAGCCACTCGCCCGCCTCGTAGGCGGTCTTCATCGACTGGACGATGACGAGCCCCGCGTCGTAGAAGCCGACGCCAAGCATCGCGGCCAGGGTGATCAGCACCTGGGAGACCACCGCCAGATCGTCCATCCCCTTCTTCGCCTGACCACCGGCGTTGTAGGATTTGACGAAGTTGGCCGCCAACTCGTTGAGGCCCCTGACGAGGGTCGTCAGCGGCGGCGCGAAGACCTCGGCCATGATGTTGCCGACGCCGATCATGGCAACCTTGTTTTCGTTCATCTGCCGGGCGAGCGCGGTGGTCGCGTCAAGCGCGTGCTGATTCTCCACGCCGTAGCGCACGATCGCGCCGTTGACGTTGTCCAACTCTTCCTTGGTCATGTGGAAGACGCCGGCGCTGGTCAGCATGCCGCGGCCCAGCAGGGCCATCGAGACGGCGGTATCGTTGCTGTGGGTGGCGACCCCATGGATCGTCGCCATCAGCAGGTTCATCGGGTCGCGGACTTCGGTAGTGCTGACCCCTATGGCGTGGAAGTCCTGCGCCAGCATCTTGTTGCCGCGCTGGGCCTGATCGTAGGCCCGATCCAGCCGCATGACGCTGTGGCCAAGCGCCTCGACGGACGTGCCCCCCATGGTCGCCATGACCTGAAGGTGCTGCATCTGCGTGCCGGTGAGGCCCAGCGCCTGCCCCAGGTGGACGAGTCGCTCGCCGGACTCGCCCATCTTCTGGGCCCAGTCCATCACCTCCCTGACCGCGAACGCCGCCAGCAGGGCGTTGCCGAAGCCGATCACCGCCTCGCGCGCCTCGCGCATGGCCACGGCCGTCTTTTGGACCTGGAGGACGGTGTCCTTCGCGGCGCTCACGGCCTTGGCCATCGAGGCCTCGGCCGCCGTGGCCATCATCTTGAATTCGTCGCTGAGGGTCTTGGTGTGGACGACGACCTGATCGAGCGCGGCGTTGGTGTCGGTCGCCGCGGCCTGGACGCCGGTCGCGTCGCCGCTGATCTCGACGCCGATGCCGCCGATCACTGAGTCAACCATCACCGCGCCCCGTTAATCGCCGCCACCAGCGCCGCCATGTCGTCAGGCGTCGAGCCCACCTGCTCGGGTTCCGGCTTCGTCATCCCCAGGTAGAGCGCGACGGACATATAGACCGGCGGCCCATGCCTGATCCAATGATCACGCAAAGCGCGGTAACGGTCCAGCCCGTACTCGCGCTCGACCTGATCCCACGACCCGCCGCTCATGCCGGCGGCGACCAGTTCGGTGACCATTTCCTTGAAGGTGTCGACGTAGCTCTTTCGCGACGCCGGGGCCTTGCGCTTTAGGAGGGAATAGAGCCCGCCGGTTCTGGCGCCGGTTCCTCCGTCGTCGCCGTCGCCGGGGGGAACATTCCGGCCTCCCGCTGGATTTCTGAGATCAGCGGCAGGATGGCGTTCATTTCGGCCTGGGTGGCGTTGGCCGCGAGGTCGTCCAGGCTGATCGGCGGATCGCGATCACACAGCCCGGCCCAGATGATGCCCAGCTGGTTGCGCTGGGATTCGAGGACCTGGGTGAACACCGCCCCTTCGCCGTCGATGGTGGTCTTGGCGATGGCGTCCATGAACGGCGCCGCAAGCCGCAGGTGCTTGAATCGGTAGGGGGGGAGATCGTACTCGATCCCCCCCAGCGTCACTTTCAGCGTCATGGCGACTAGCTCGGGGAGGCCCCGGTCCCGTACAGCGCGACCACATTGCCCGCGCCGTCATCCTGGGCCTCGAAGTCGAACGAGGTCAAGAGCCAGTCGTCCTGTTTGAACGGCATGCCCAGCTTGCTCGTCTGGCAGGCGAACAGGGTGATCCCCGAGGGGATGCCGTCGTAGCTGTTGAACAGATCGGCGCGGAAGATTTGCCGCTTGGACCCGATCACCGGGTTGCCGCTCTTCATCGTGAAGCCGCCGCTGGTGGTGTAGGTGTAGCTGATCTGCACCGCGTCGCTGGCGTTGGCGGAATTGAAGCTGTAGACGCCGCTGGAGTAGGAATAGACGCCGCTGGCTGGCGATCCGGCCGAGCCGAGGAAGCCGCTCTGGGTCACGTCGTAGACGCCAAGGTCGTTGACCTCGGTGGCGCTATGGGTCGCGGTGACCGTGTAGGCGGACGAGGCGGGGACCGTGTGGGCCTCCATCGTGCCGGCCGCCGTCGAGCCGCCGCTCATCGTGCCGCCGAAGTAGAGGTCGTTGACCACGTGCGGATCGAACCGGCCGATGTCGGCCTTCGCCGTAATCTTGGCTTTGCCGGAACCCTGCTCGATCGCGTACTGCTGATTTCCCCACAGACCCTTGAGGTCCTGGCTGAAATCGACGGTGACGTTCTGGAGACAGGCGAACAGCCGAGGGCTGCCGCCGACGGTCGTGCCCCAGAGGTAGCCCGCCCCAAAGACGGATTGTTGGCCGCTCATGCGTGTCCCCCGACTGAGCTAGAGGGTTTTCAGCCCTCGGATTGGAGCATCGCCGCCAGCGACGGCAGGGCGTACTGAAGCGCGTTCCAGGCCTCAGTGTGACGCGAGATCGGGCCGCCTGCAATATCGCTGTGGAGCCAGCGGTGCAGGATCGCCTCGACCTTCGAATTGTCGGGGTTGATCATCGCCGGGGGGCCGGGCCAATTCGCCGCCGGCGCGGGCGCCGCAGCGGTCTCAGGGGCGCTCGGAGCGGTCGGCTGGACGGTTGAAGCCGCTGAGGGCGAATCGCCGCCCACGGGCTTGTCTGGGGCTGGCGCGGGCTTGGTCGGCGGGTTGGGGCCTTCGGGATTTTCCATGGTGCTCTCCTACGGCCGCAGGACCGTGATCGGGATCGAGACTAACCCCTCCCCGGTGTCGTCGCCAGAGTCCTTGAAGATCGAGCCGTTGATGAAGGCGTGGGCCACCGCGCCGCCCAGGTCCTGGGTCTGGCGCATGCCCACCGGCTTGAACGCCGCCTCGATGGCGTCGATCATGTCGTTGAGGTCCGCCGCGCCGATCACGTCGACGTCCTGGGTGTCGGTCTTGGTCCAGATGATCCAGCGGTATTGCAGCCGCACGATCGACTCCAGGTTGGTGCGCTGCTCGACCGATTCCTCGGGCTCGATCTGGATCAGCACCGGCCGGTCGGCCAGGGCGAACTGGCCGACGCCCTTGAACTTGCGGGTGGGCGGCGTAGCCCAGGTCGAGCCCGAGCCCCACGTGATGCCCGATCCGAACGCCAGCAGCGCGTCGGCAACCTGATTGCGGGTGATGGTCATGCGGCCTTCCCCTGCGCGCCGCGCAGCGCCGCGGCCTTCAGCGCCCTGATGATCCGATCTTCCTGGTCGTGCAAGCCGGTGCGCATGAAGGACCGCATCGGCATGCGCATGTGCCGGTCGTGGGCCGACACCGTCACCTCGAACGGCTCGACCTCCTTGCCGAACACCATGGTCTGCATCCGCTGGAAGGTGCGCACGTGCTCGATGCCGTCGAAGCCGAACTCATGGATCGCGGCGTACTTCACATCGCCGGCGCTGAAGACCCGGCCGGTCGAGGTCATCCCGTCGACGCGGAAGGCCGACTGGATCGAGCGGCGCAGGTTGCCGGTGCGCACGTTCAGCACCTGCCCGGTCAGCTTGTCGGCGACGATGTGCTTTTGCAGGTCCAGCGTCTGGCGCCAGACCTCCGTGGCGACCTCTTCGAACACCCGGTTCGGCATGGCCGCGATGGCCGCCCGCAGCACCGCGTCGCCGATCAGGGTGACGTTCAGACGCATCAGGCCACGCTCCGATCGCCGATGTGCGACGGAAACCAGCCCCAGCTGCTGTCGTCGGTCTCGCCGGGCCGGTATTTGATCGCCGGTGATTCGGCCAGCCGCAGCAGCGCCTCGCTCTCGATGCTCATGACCTTGGCGATGGTGGGCGGGTCTGCCACGGCCACCGGCGCACGCAGCATTTCGTCGGCTAGATGGATCACCCAGGCGTAGGCCATGCGCCCGCGTGGATAGCCCGGACGCTCTTCCTGCTGTCCCCAGCCGTCGCAGATCACCAGCATCCCGTTCATGCGGTCGGCCCACCAGACGCTGTGACGGCCGCAGGCGCAGAACCTCGGCCGACGCGCCTCGGCCACCGGGGCGCGCAGGTCGCCGCACTGTTGGCAAAACAGCAGCCTCACGCCGGGGTGGTCCTTCTGTAGGCCGCCAGCATCATCTTAATGGTGTCGTTCATGTCCTTCTGGCTGAACGAGACGGTGGTGCCGCTCTGCATCTGGTGGCTGACCTCGCCGATCCGGGTGGTGGCCTTGTAGCGCTCGCCGACCAGTTCGATGCAGGCCTGGGCGACGTCCTCGGGGCAGTAGCTGTAGTTGCCGAGCAGCTGCGCGTTCGCGTCGGCCGCGGCGAAGGTGTAGACGCCGTCGACCACGGCGTACTCACCGACGGTCGGCGTCCCGGTGACCTTCGTCAGCGCCGCGCCGCCCTTGTAGGAGACGCCCTGGTCGTCCAGCCAGCTGAAGATGGTCGCCACCGTGTAGGGGCCGCTGCCGGGCACGACCCAGGCCTCGCCGCTGATCAGATAGCCGGTGTGGTAGCTGATCTTGATGTTCGAGCGCCCGCGCGGGAAGCAGTATTGCGACAGCACCAGTCGGTCCTGGGCGGACGTGTCGTCGGGGACGATGTAGCCCTGGCTGGGCGGCGAGCCGGTCGACTCGTTGGCGGACGTCCAGATGGTGCCGTTGCCGAAGTCGATGCTGACGATGTCGATCACCGGCGATTCGCGCAGGACCACGAAGTTCAGCCCGTTGCCGTCGACGATGGTCTCGACGAGGCTGTAGGCGAACGGGACGCTGCGGGCGCAGTAGCGCATGACGGCGGCCGACGCGGCGCGAATCAGCCGCTGGAGCAGCGGATAGGCGTTAGCGCTGGGCGTGGCGCCGAGCCACCCCACCACCGCGTCGAGCGTGACAAGGTCCCCCGGCGCCATCATGGCCCTAAGCCGCCCGCTGGCGCTGCTCGACCTCGTCCAGGGCGATCTTGCGCAGGGTGTGCGGCAGGGCCTTCTCGTTGAACACCACGTCCGACGCCTTCAGCAGCGCCTTGAGCGAGGCCATGTCCATCGACGGGATCAGCGTCGCGTCGACGGTATCGAGGGTGGCGACCTCGGCCGTGCGCGGGCCGTCACCGACGCGCGGATCGTCGATGATGATCTGGGGGGCGGTCTGTCCGGGATAGGCCTTCTCAAGGTCGATCACCGGCTGCTGGCTCTGCGGTGCTTGGCTGTGTTCGGCCAAGGCCGCCCTCACCGCCTCCATGACGGCCGCCTGAAACTCGGGGCTGTCGGTGTTGACCACCGGCCGCATGGCCGGCGCCGACTGCTCGGAGCGCACACGGCCCTTGCGGGCCTCGTTCCAGGCCAGCGCCGCGGCCTCCATGCCCGCCCGGCCGTCGGAACGGTCCCAGGTGACGCCGCGCTCGACCAGGGCCTGCTCCAGGCCGCTGCGGCCCAGTTCCTCGACGTCGATCGGGCCAAAGGCGGTCGGCGGTGGCAGCTGCTCGATCTCGCCGATCACCTGGAAGTGGTGCTGATTGACCAGCACTTCCATGTGGTGCTGGTTGGTCACCTCGATGGTGTAGATGCCGTTCTCGCCCATCTCGGGCCAGTAGTAGGACCCCTCGATCACGGCCTCGCCGGTTCCGTTATCCGGGGCCTGAAGGTACCATTTCTTGCGCGACATCGTCGTCTCCTGGTTGGCGGGCTGACGTGGTTCGGGGGCCGCGCCCTGCCATAGCTACGCGACCCCCAGCCCCGCCCCCGAAAGAGTGGCGCGGCTTGCGCCAGCGCCACCCCCTCAACCTTTACCCGTTGCCGATGCCCGTCAAGACGGCAATCGCCGGCGGGAAATACAGCTGGAGCACTTCGTCGGCGTAGACGCCGTACTCGTACTTCCGGCTGCGCCACGGCCACTCGATCGAGTAGTAGTCCTGCCGGGTCTTGATCTGGTAGATGTTCGGCGTGTCCGGCATGGGATACGGCAGGGTCTTCTGGGTGAACAGCACCGTCCCCGGACTGATGTAGGGGTGCTGGCGAATCTGAACTTCGGTCGCGCCGTTGAGGCCGTACTCGTTCAGATAGGTCGCCACCGCCAGACCACCGGCGATCATGCCCTGCTTGGCGTCGATGTTGAACCGGATCGCGCCGTTGGCGTTGCCGGCCATCACCTTCGTTCGGATGTTCTTCGCTTCCTGGCTGCTGATCCAGCACACTTCCGGGTTCAGCCGGTAGGTGTCCCACTGGCTCTTCAGCAGGGTGTCGAACTGGGTGATGCCGCCCACGCCGTCGCCGGTGAGGGTCGCGCCGCCCAGGTCGCTCCAGTAGGAGCCGCTGCCCGACTTCAGGGCCAGGGTGATCAGCCCGTCGTAGGCCAGACCGTCGGTCGAATAGTCGGTCGACGCCAGGGTCGAGGCCAGCTGGGTGCCGGTCGCCGTGGTGGTCAAGGTCGCGGTCGGGGTGTAGGTGATCGCCCCGAGCAGTTCGGCGCCCGCCGTTCCCCAGAACCACGCATAGCCGGCCGCGCCGCGCACCGCCGTCACCGAGGCGGTGATCGACTGGGTGGCCGTGCCGCCGGTCAGGGTGATGGTCTGGTTGGTCGACTTCTGCGCCACGCCACCGCTGATGGTGTCGGTCGAGCCGTCGGCGTTGGTGCGCACGTAGACCTGTTGCAGGCCGGCGGCGACGGTGTTGCGGAAGACGCCATCGGCGGTCAGGGCGACGCAGATCACCGAGACGGTGCTGTTGGAGTAGGCGCCGCCGGTGCCCGACTGGGTCATCGACGGCGTGGGCGTGGTGCCCAGCGCCAGCGAGGTGTTGCCCGCCAGCATCATCCGCTCTTCGGCCAGCATCAGCGAGTGCAGACCCGCTTGCTGCGCCCGCATGCGGACGTCGTCGAAGCCTTCGCCGGCGTACTGGGCTTCGAACGAGGCCGAGGACTCGAAGCCGATGCCCTTGTAGCTGGCGTTGTAGTTGGTGACGGTCGTCTGGATCGTCCCGCCGCGGTTACCCTCGGAGACCCCGGCGTTGAGGTTCTGAGTGTTGATCGCGGTGATCGCGCGCCAGTTGGCCTGGATGCCGCCCTTGCCAGACACGCGCGGCGTCTCGTTGCGCAGCGGCGTCAGCACCGGATAGAACAGCTTGGAGGGCGCCTCCAGGTCGTAGGCCGTCAGCCCGGTCGTGGCAGAGCCCGACTGGGTGTAGGTCGTCTTCATCATGTTAGGAATCTCGTCCATCGACTTCACGGCCGACAGGGATTCGTACAGCGAGACGAGGGTCGCGTTGGGATCGGCGCCGAGGTTGGCGCGGTCGATCCGGCCGCCCAGCACCTGAAGCGCCTTGGACAGGGTGTCGTTCATCGAGATTGCCCCCAGCGAGGCCGATCGAACGACCCCGCGACTGATGTGCGGTGGTGGGTTCGATCCGCCGTCCCCGGCTGACCTGGGGGTGTGCGCCGCGTCCCCGCTGGCGCTCCCGATGCGCCGCAGGATCAGCAAAGTGAGGGGTTATGTCAACGGTCGGTAGTCGCTGCCCGTGAACACCAGCTTGCGCATGTCTTCCAGGTGAAGCTCGACGCGCCTTATCTCGCCGCGGGCGTCCTGGTGTCCTGACGCGACGATCCCCAGCTTGGCGGCCTCGTCGACGATCGCCTGCATCAGGTCGCGCAGCTGGTCATCGCCCACGTTCGACACCAGCGTCGGCGGCGCCGGACCCCAATCGCCCTCGTTCTCCAGCTTGTGGAAGACCAGTTCGACCTCATAGGCGACCGATCCGACCCTGCCGCCCTCGACCCGCGCTGGCTCCGTGCGCACGAGGTGGAAGACCTGCCGACGCGACGTCAGCGGCTCGACGAAGGCCGTCCAGCGGCCAGAGGTGCTTCCTAGCGGTGTCATGTAGCTTCCTTTTCTTCGCCCCTGATCCTGGCGCACACGGCCATCAGCCAGATCAGCTCGCAGCCGGTCGGCGCGCGGTGGCCCTTGGCCGAGTTGCAGCGCCGGTGCATCGCCACCTTATCCCAGCGGCCCATCGGATCGCCGCCGGCCAGCGTCCGGTAGACCGACGTCGGCGGGACGTAGAACCGCTTGCGCAGCTTGCGGATGCGCGGCGAGCGGCGAAAGTCGCGGGTGGTCTCGGCGCACTTCGGAAAGACGTGGTCGATCGAGGGGCCGAAGCCGTTGTTGCGGCCACACCTCGGCGTCATGATCTTGCCGCAGCCCGCGCAGCGGCCGCGCTGGAGGTGGAACAGGCGGGCGGTCAGCTCGGCCTTCGCGGTGCCCCAGGTCTCGGGGTCGTCGACGTCGAGGATGGTCCAGGCGGCGGTGACCGGGCCGCCCTTCCTCAGCTTTTGGTAGGCCATCGGTACGCCTCGGGGACATCCATCGGCGGACCCATCAGGCCAGCCGCCATCGCGCGCCAGTAGCCGGCCTCCTGGTCGAACGCTCGCGCCCAATCCACAAGCCCAGGGCACATGCCGCCTGACATGGCCGCGATCTCGAATAGATCGTCGCGGGTGCGCGCGGCTTCGTCGGCCATCTCGCGAAAGAGCGCGATCCGGGCGAACGTCCGCTGATCTTCCAGCAGCGCCAGCGCCAATTCCTTGTTCATGATTCGGTCCTGGTGAGGGAACTATGTCCTGGTGATCTGAAGACTGGGAAGCCGGCGCGACCCCTGCTCATGCTGGCAGCCGCGCCGACCCCCACAATCCACTTTCGAAGAAGCCCGTTGCCGAGCCAACCGTGACGCTATGCCTAAAAACGGCTCAGGTGAAGTGGCCGATCAGACCGCCGGCGACGAAGCCCATCAGCACCGACAGGCGCGGGTGGGCGACGATGAACTTGGCCGAGAAGCCGGCGAATTGCACGACGGTCCCGTCGACCTTCGTCACGACGACGGCGAGCGGATTGGAGACCTTGGGGCTGGGTGTGGTGGTGGACATGGGTGACGCTCCCTGGTTGAGAGCGCGACCTTGGCCCCGCGCGGGCGTCCTGGCAAGAGGCAGGACCTCGGTACGTTTGGCTCGGCCAGACCAGTTCGCGCGGACCCGATCTATAGCTCTGCCAACGGCGGGAAAACCACGGCCCACGAAATGTATCCCGCTTTGTCCGCATACCCAGACCGACCGCAGCGCTACGGATTCGGTCCCTCTTTGCGGAGTGGGCGCGTCCTACCAGATCGTGCCCAAAAGAAAACCCCCCGCTGCTTGGCCAGCGGGGGTCCTATCGCCAGTGCCAGGGGTCGGCAAACCCCAGCGCCGATCTTAGCTCTGGCCGCTCAATCGTCCAACCGCGCTCTGCGGATCGGAGAAGGATGCGGCGAACGCCAGCTTTTGAAGCCCCTCAAGGCCAATGCGTTTCATGGCCCCGACGACCAGCTCATCGTCGCTCTGAGACCGGCCGCCCAAGCCGGCGTTCGGCGCCTCGTCGGCCTTGCCGATGATGTGCAGCGTCGGCATGGGCGCGGGCTCGGCGAGCAGCTTGGCGATCTGCGCGTCCTGGTCGGCGAAGCGCTTCTCGAAGCTGGCGGTGATCTCGGCGATCCCCTCCAGCGCCGCCTTCTGGATCGCGTCGCGCTCTTCGGTCAGCTTGGCCAGCGCCGCCGGCGCTGACTTGTCGGCCTCGTCGCAGTTGTCCGAATCGCAGGTCGCGCCCAGGTCCTGGGCATGGTCATGGATCGCCTGGATCGTCGCCTTGTCGGTCGAGTTGTTGCGCGCCCCGACCTTCGCCAGCAGCGCGGTGTCGGCCTTCGTCAGGTCGGTGGCCTTCGCCGCGAGCGCCATCAGATCGGGCGGGGCGCCCTCCATCAGGGTGATCGCCGCGGTGGCGCCGCTGGCCGATAGCGCCGCCATCAGCTCGCCCGACTCCTCGCTGATCATTTCGACCAGCAGGGTGCGCGCGGCGTTGAAGGCGTCGTTGGCCATCTGGGGAAGCTTCGAGCCGTCGTCGTGCTCGGCGTTCTCTTCCCAGCAGACCTCGGTCATGATGTCGGCCAGGGACGACAGCGCGTAGGCGACCGAGCTGACGGTCCAGAAGCCCTTGGCCAGCCTGACGTCGAGCAGCGCCTTCAGGAAGGCTGGGCCGTCAGGCCCACCGAACGCCGCCATCTTCTCGGCCGACGGCGGGCCGCCCGAGTCGATCTTGTCCTTCCACGCCGAGACGATCGCCGCCTTCACCTTGTCGAGGTCGCCGTCGCTGTACTGCGAGGCGTTCTTCGACTGGTTGATGTAGCTCCAGGCGGCGCGGATATGCGCCGGCGTGTCGACCGGATAGCGCGGCTTTTTGTCGCTCTGGAGGCCTGGGTCGGCGTACTTCACGTCGCCATAGTCGCCGCTCGGCTTGTCGTCCGACTTCTTGGCCTTGGCCAGGGCCGCCGCGACCGCCTCGGCGATGGCCGAGGTCGGGCTGGTGACCTTCTTCAGCGCGTCGATGTGCGCCAGGGCGTCGGCCTTCTTGGCGTGCACCGAATTGTCGGCGCGCACCTGGAACACCTGATCGACGCCCCAGTCCTGGTCGGCCGGGTCGGGCTTCCAGGCCTTCGCCACGCCCTCGATGGCCTTCGCCGAGGTCAGCGCCCGCACCTGGGGCAGCAGGGCCGCCACGGCGCTTCCCACGCCCGTCTCGGTCAGGTTGGGGAAGGCGCCCTTGACGAAGTCGGCGATGACGCTCTTGCGCCCGCGCTTGCGCTTCTTCGGGGCCGCCTCGCTGGTGTCGCCGCTGGACTGGTCGTCGCCCGCCGCGTCGTCATCATCGTCGTCGACCTCGTCCTCGGCCTCGTCGATGGCGTCCTGGGTGTCGGCGCTCTGCGCTTCCGGCTCGGCGCCGGCGGCCGAATCATCCTCGTCGCCGCCGTTCTCGTCCTCGTCTTCCTCGTCGGTCTCGCCGGACCGCTTGGCGAGCAGCGAGTCGCGGGCCTTCTCCAGCAGGTCGGGCAGGCTGGCGTCGGGAAACTTGGCCTTGATGGCCAAGGTTTCCGCCTCGATCTCGGCGTTGGAGGGGACGTAAAGCTTGAACAGCACCTGCTCGGTCATGCCGCCCGCCTTGACCATCTGAAAATGGGCGGTCGGGATGCAGGGGTTGTCGACAAGGCTGATCTCGCTGGGTTCGGCGGTGTAGCGCTTCACGCCGGGCTCGTTGGGATCATCCCACTTCTTGACGTAGCGGCCGCCGATCGAGACCCCGGTGTAGACCCCCTCAAGCACCTTGTTCCAGGCGTCGTCGTCGACCACCTTGATCACGGTCGAGACGGTCTTGCCGCTGTCGCTGAAGTCGATCGGCTGGTCGAGCCGGCCAGCCGCGCTCTTGCCGTGCATTTCGCGCACGTTGCCGTAGCTGATCTGGGTGCCGGCGGCTTTCGTCGCGGCCGACTGCTGGTTGGACCAGTTCTCGAACAGCGGCTTGCTGGTGGCGTAGTCGAACTTCTCGTTGGTCTTGTCGGTCGCTTCCGAAGCGGCCTCGGCGTAGACCAGCCGCTGGACCTCGTCGACCTTCGTCAGCGGCAGGAAGATGCGAGCCGTTTTCATCGTTGGCGCCCCCGTTCAACGGCCAATGTATGACACCAGCTAAGGCTAGGCCGCAAGTTGCCGCTTCAGCTTGGCTTCCGCCAGCACGCCGGTCGTGCTGAAGGTGATGTTCGAGGCGGTCACGTTGTTGACCACCATGTCCAGCTGCCCGGCCACCGAAGCATCGACGTTGCCATAGGCCATTAGGCCCGGCGCGAGCGTTCCGCGCACCTCGACGTCGACCCAGTCGGGGACCTGGAAGCCGCCGTCAGGGGCGAGCGTCCCGGCGACGGTCAGACACTGGGCGCCGACGATGCCGCCGATGTTGGTGGTCTGGCTGGCCCCGGCGTTGATGGTCCCCGCGGCGATCAGGAAGCTGGGGCTGTAGTAGGGCCCAAACTCGATGACCGGGTTCGGGAGATAGGACGGGCTGGTCATGTTGACCGTCCCCTCCAGGTTTTCCCAGACCGTGAAGGCCCCATGGGTGTCGGCGGTCGGCGAGACGTCCGCGCCAGGGTTGCGGAAGGTGATGGTGGTGTTTCCGCCGGAGTCGACGCGCGACAGGATCGGCACGCCGCTGACGCTGAAGCTCCCGTTGGCCGAGCTGTAATAGCGCATGTACTGGTAGGGCGTGACACTGGACGGCAGCAGCCCAGTGAAAACAATCGTCGCGATGCCGGTGGCGCTGACCCGAGCGACGGTGTTCACCACCTGGAGGCACGGGACGATGACGAAGCCGGTCAGGCCGGTGTTTTGCAGCCCATAGTTGGCGAAGGTGGTCGCGCCCGAAAGCGTGATCGCGGTCGACGACTTGGTCATGGTGACGGTCGAGCCGGCGGCCGAGACGACGATCGACACGACGCCGGAAATGTTCTGCGCCCCGATGATGCCGAAGGTGGCCAAGTGCGCGTTCAGGTAGGTCGCAAGGTTGGCGCCGGTGGCCGTGGCAGACCCGCCGATGTTGATCTGGCTGCCGCTGGCGCCGCTGGCGACCAGGGTGATCGTGACCCCGTTGATGGTGACGGTGTCGTTCGGGGTGCCCACGCCGCCGAAGGTGATGGTGCCGCTGGAGTTGGCGGTCGGGCAGCCGATGCCACCGTTGACGTTGATGTAGTTGATGGCGAAGCTGAACGACTTGGGGCCGAGCACGTTGCGGACGACCGGCGTCTGGGTGCCCAGCGCTCCGGTCCCGGCGGTGAATTCGGCCGGGTAGGTGCCCGACAGACGGATCGTCTGGCCCTGGGTCAGGAAGTGCGGGAACTGGGTGTGGCAGACCACCACGCAGGTCGTGCCGCCGACGTAGACCACCTCGTAGGCGATGACGGTGATGTCCCGGCTGGGCGATCCGCAGTTGCTCTGGCTGAGGATTTCCTTGATCGCCACCTGCCCGTTCCAGGCGGACGACGCGGCGACGACGCGGTGACCGCCGGACCTGACCGAGCCGGTCGAGCCGATGATGCGGTTGCAGATGCGCTGGACCCGGCGGATCGTCAGCTGGTCGCCCTGGCCCGCGTTGCGGATCGTCGCGAATGCGCCGGTCAGGTTGGACCGGTAGAGGTGCATGTAGTCGGCGGTCGAGGCGGTCACCGCCGGGCTGGCGCCGGGGATGGTCGAGGGCATGGCGGTGTTGCCGGTCGCGCCGCCCGTCAGGCCGCTGAGGGTGATGGCGGTCGACGACTTGGCGACGGCGATCTGGCCGTTGGAGCCGCCGACCGAGGCGGTGATGGTCAGCACCGCGCCAACCAGGGTGGCGGCGGCGTTGAAGGTCGCCGGGTTGGCGTTGATCACCGCCTGGACGTTGGCGGCCGTCAGCGCGGCGGTGCCGGCGATGTTGGCTTGGAAGCCGGTCGCGCCCGAGTTGACCAGGGTGATCGCCTGACCGTTGATCGTCAGGGTGTCGTTGGCCGTGCCCACGCCCCCGAAGGTCGCGACGCCGGCCGAGTAGAAGGTCGTCGACAGGGTCGGGGCGCCGCTCATGATCGCTGACCAGCCCGAGGTGTTGGAGCCCTGGCCGATATACCCGCCGGTGCAGCCGACACCGGTGCAGACAAAGCTGGCGTTGGTGTTGGCGTCGGTCGCGCCCGCCAGGGTGTAGGTCTCGGTGGGCAGGATACCCAGGCCGCCGGCGGCCGCCGCCAGCCCGTAGGTGGTCTCACCGACGTCAGGCGTCACCAGCAGCACGCCGGTCGCGGCGGTGTAGGTGATCGAGCCGCCGCCGGCGGTGTTGGTCCCACCGTTGCTGAAGACGTTGCTGCCCGCGCCTGGGCAGATCGGAAAGCCGCCGGTGGTGTAGTAGTCGCGCGTCTGGTTGCCGATGGTCGGCGAGCCGAGCGACCAGACCACATCGCCGAGGTAGGTGGTCTCGTCGATGCAGCGAATCCCCTCCTGGTTCCAGCCGATCAGGTCGAACGCCGGGCTGTCGGTGAGGTCGAGAGGGCTTTCGAGGACGTTGGTGTGTTCGGTGTTCAGCTGGAGCCCGACGCCCTGGTCGGCGCCCTTGATGGTGATCAGGTTGTGGGCGCGCTGAAGCCCGGTGGCGGATGCGTAGACGTTCGCCGTGACGTTGCCGGTGCCCAGGCCGAAGGACAGCACGTTGCGGTCCCAGTTGTTGATCAGGTCGAGCCGCGCCATGTCGCAGGAGAAGGCGCCCTGGCTGAGGGTGTCGATCCCGCGCGCCCAGCCCTCGCAGCGGATCGCCCGCATGCTGGCAAACGACGCGTTGGCCGACACCAGGATGCCGGTGGCGGCGGTGGAGGTGGTGACCCCGTTGGTGTCCAGTTCGGGGTAGTAGGCGGCCGGGCGGATGGTGAAGCCGCCCCAATCCTTCCACTGGCCCTGGACCTGATAGGCGCCCTGGTTGAGGGTCAGCGTCGCGCCAGAGAGCGTGGTGGCTGACGAAGACTCGGCGAGCGTCACCGACTGGCCCGCGTTCCCCGGCGCCGTGGCCGTCAGGGTCACCACGTTGGTCGTGGCGAAGGCGGTGCAGCCGACGCCGGCGCCATAGGCGTTGACGATGGCGACGAGGTTGGCGGCGCTGGCCTGGGCATTGGCGCCGATGGTGATCTGGCTCGCCGAGCCCGAGGCGGCTTTCCAGGTGAACACCACCCCGTTGATGGTGATGGTGTCGTTGACCGAGGGGTTGACGGTGGTCGAGAAGGTCACCTGTCCGTTGGCGACGCCGAAGTAGTAGACGCCGCCCGAAATGGTCATCGGCATGGCGCCCATGATCACCGTGTGGAACGGGCCCATGCCCACGAGGCCGCAGCCTAGCTGCGAGGCGGCGGTGATGTCGCCGCCGAACCACGTCTGGCTGGTCATGTAGATGCCGAAGCGCAGCTGGATCAGCGCCCGGAAGTGCTCGGCCATCTGCTGGGCGGCGACATAGGCCGGATAGTTGTCGGTGCCGAACGCGCCGTAGCAGAGCGCGCCGCTCATGGCGTTCGACGACGCCGCGGCCATCTCGACGTCGAAGGCGTCGGTGATGGTGGCGAGGGTCGTGACCAGGGGCACGCCGGCGGGACCGGCGCCGTTGACCATCACCACCATGCCGGCCTTGGCGTTGGCGAAGGGACCGCCGCTGTTGTTCACGCGCAGGGTGTTGGGCGTGTGCGGCGCCGGGCTCGATCCGCTGGTGATGTAGGTCGAGCCGAAGTTGAAGGCGACGCCGTCGTTCTTGCCGCCGAACCACTCCAGATAGACGTGGCCGGTGGCGTCGGGCTGGAATTCGAAGTAGGCCCCGCTGGCGTCCTGGAAATAGCCGGGATGCACCGGTTGGGTGGCGCTGCGGATGGCCAGAATCATCGGGCCGTCGCCAGCCTTGTTGAGGCCTGCGATCAGGATCGACTGGATCGGCGCGGCGACGATCTGGGTTTTCAGCGCGGCGACGCTGGACGCCATCGCCGAGCCGGTGTCGCGGGCCAAGGCCATCACGGCCAAGCCCAGCGCTTCAGGGTCCTTCAGGATCACTGGCTGATCCTCGTGTTGATCGTGCCCGCCGAGGCGGTGCAGTTCAGCCGGTAGGTCACGCCGGTCTCAAACTCGACCCATTGCTCGGCGAAGGCGTTGGTCCAGACCTTGATCTGGATGCCCACGCCGGCGGTGATCGGCTGCCAGCCGATGGCGGCGTTGACGTACTTCTCAAGCTGGATCGAGCCGAACACGCCAGCACCGGCGATGTTGAACGGGATGCCGGGGATCGGCGTGAAGGTGTTGGTGCTGGCGCGGACGCCCACGAAGCTCTCTTCGAGCGGCGCAAGGCCGCTGGCGGCCAATCCCACGTCGAAGACCGGGTCGGCGGGCTGTTGAGCACCGCTCGGACCCTGGAAGTATGGCCGCGCCACCATGTTCGAGAGCCCCCGCCTGAAACCGGGCGAAGATCACACTAGCGGCGAGCGGCGTCAATCGGCGTGATGGTGGCGGACGAACTGCTCGGCCGGGGCATTGATCCGGCAACTCGGACACCAGACCTGTCCGTAGAAGGTCGGATCGCGCTGCATGTGGTCGAGGAAGTGCTGGTGCAGCCGCAGCCTGACGCCGCACACCCTGTGTTCGATATCGAAGTGGCCGTCGCCGATCTCGACCCAGACGGGATAGTCGTATTTCGCTCGCTCGTAGTCGGGCTTGACGAAGCCGGCCCAGCTCATGCCCTTGCGGGCGCGCAGGACATTCGGCTCGCCGCTGCAATGGCGGTAGTCGGCGAAGTGCGCCTCTGACAGCGGGTCAAAGCCGTCGGCCGCAGCCATGGCGCGCGGGATCAGCGCCTCGATCCTGGCCAGCGTTTCTGGCGACCAGCGCACCGTCGCGCCTTCGGAGGTCATGCCGCCGGACGCCTCGATCAGCGCCCTGGCGACGGCGACGATCTCGATCGACGCCGGGTGCGGGACGGTCAACTCGGTCGGGATTTCCGAAAAGGTGCGCATGTCCCAGATGCGGATCATGGCCTTTCCCTGCTCGATCCCGCTGCCGTCCGGCTTGCAGCGCGTCAGGAAGTTGTGGATCGAAGCGCCCAGGCCGCGCACCTGCTGCTGACAGGCGGGACAAGGAGGGCTGCCGTCGAACGGCGGGTTGATCTGCAAGGGGCGGTCAGTGTCAGTCGCCTTCATCATCGCCTTCGCCCTCCTCGTCCGACCCGGTCTCGGGCAGCAAAACGCACCGGCAGTTCGGGTGTCCTGGTGGGGCATCGTCCCCGCTGCTGAAGTCGTCGTCAAGGTCGATCGGCCCGTCGTCCTCGTTGTCCTGGCAGACGTCGCAGGCCTCGCCCATGGTCAGCCAGGACTTCTTCAGCGCGATCCCCGCGTCGGCGGCGCCGCGAAAGCCCACCAGCTTGCCCTGCTCGTTGGCGCGGGCGACCTCGGTGTTGGCGATCAGCGCCGCGCGCTCCGATCCGAACGGCGAGCGCACCGCCCCATCCTCGCCCTCGGTCAGTTGCTCGATCGAGTCGGCGATGGCCGGCGTGCCGATGTTGTCTTCCAGCCCCTGGGCGATCCGGTCGCGGATCAGATCGCGGGTGTAGTCGATGATGGCGAAGTCGGCGTTGGGGTTGTCGATCACCTCGCCGGTGGCCAGCACCCGCTTGCCGACCAGTTCCGCCGCGCGCCCGCGCGCCCAGTCGACCGCGGCGGTGTTGACCTGATTGACGAGGTCCGCATCGCGCAGGACGCCGACCATGGCCAGCGCCTTCTGCGCGCTGTCGCTGCTGACGTCGAACAGCGGCCCGTTGATGGCGTCGCGGATGGCGTCGAGGCTGCTGAGGTCGAGCGCGGCGGCGATCAGGGCGGCCTCGCTCGCCGGATCGTCCGGGTCGATGTCGGCCTTGTGGGTCTTGTCCAGGGCGCGAGCCACTTGGCGGGCCACGTCCACAGCGGCGAGCTTGAAGATCGCCGTCACCCGGCTGCGGATCGAGGCCTCTGCCGCGGCGGCGACCGGCCGATCGAGCGGCAGGACGTACTTGGCCTTGTCCGGCGGGGCCTCGGTGCGGCGGACGGACTTGTGCAGCTTGCTCGCCGAGGTGTCGATGATGATGTCGTCGGTGGGCTCGCCGGGTTTCCAGTTGAGGTTCACCATGAACTGGTCCTCGCGTCCTTGGCGAAGTCCACAACGCGGTCGCGCCAAGCGTCCAACGCCGGCGGCAGCGCGGCGCCGGTCGCGATCTTGCTGAACGCCTCGGCGGCGCCCTCGTAAATGCTGGCGCGAGCATAGCCTGAGACGTTCTTGCCCAGCCACGCCTGGACGTCCTTGTCGCTATAGCTGAACTTTCCCGCCCCGAAGTCGACCGTCGAGCCGCGCGCCGCCTCGACTACGGCGTCCGCAAACGCGGAGGACATGGCGCGGTTGCTCATGTAGTCGAGCACGTGGCCGGTCTCGTGCAGGATGGCGATGTCCGTCATCGTCTCCTGACCCGCCTTCCAGTCGCCGGTGGTGATCTGCTTGTCGGCGCCGGCGGTGAGAGCGTAGGGCGCGTACTCACCGCGGTTCCAGCCTTCCTGCATGCAATGGCCCAGGTCGAAGGCCTCGGTGTTGAGGATCATCACCGGCTTTTCGCCGCCCGACTCGTCGCTGACCACCTCGGCCATCGTGCTGCGCGCTTCCATTGTGTCCAGTTGGCCGATCACCACGCCGACGTTGTCTTTCAGGTAGCCGGTCAGGTTGTCCATGCCCTGGCCGTGCAGCGTTTCCATCGCCGAGGCTGCGCGATCGGCCAACTCGCCGGGCACGACCGAGGCCCAGTTGGTGGCGAACGGCTTGATGTCATACGGGGGGTGTTCGTCGTCGATGCGGCCGTTGATACGGCCCGCCTTCAGGGCGTCCTGCGACAGGCTGTCGACGTTGCGCAGATGGAGCCCGGCCCTGCTCAGCGTCGAGGCGATGCGGTCCTTGTTCGCGGCCGCGTAGGGGCTGAGCTTGTCGTCGGCGATCGGGCCGGTGTCGGGCGCGTGGCCGCCCAGGCCCGCATCGCCAACTGGAATGTTGACCGGCTCAGCGCTCGCCCCGTCCCCCTCGCCGAAGCGCCCGTGGCTGTCCCTCGGCTGATCGGGACTGTACTTGCCTAGTCCGTCCCAGACGGCTTTGGCGGCTGCGAGGGCCGCGCCCCACCGATCACGAACTGCTCCCCATACTGTTCCGGCGGAATCTCCGTTATCCACGGTGAAATCGGAATTGGCGATGACGGATGCGTAGGCAGCTTGCCCCTGCGCCCGCTGTTCGGCGTCGCTCGTTCCGTCATAGTTGGTCGCTCCGATAAACTCGCCATCGCCGCGGGTGGCCGAGAAGTGCACGCCATTGATGGCGCCGAAGTCGTGCACCGCCTCGCGGCCAGAGCCGTCCAGGTCGGCGACGTAGACCTTAGCGCCCCCCGATGTAGGCGCAAGGCTATGATTTTCAACGCCTGCGTCGAGCAGCTGCTGGTGGATCGCGTCGATCTCGCCGCTGGCGTGGCCGCGATACAGCACCGCCTCGCCCTTGGGGTTGGAGCTGAACACCAGCACCGCCTTCTGGTCGGCAAGCGAGCCCTTCATCGCCGCCGACAGCCGCAGCGCCTCGGGGTCCGCGCCCTTGGTGGTCAGGATCACCGAGTTTTCGGCGCCGTCCTTCCAAGCCCCCAGGACCGGCGTCTCACTACCCTTGAGCCCCAGCCGCTGGTCGATGTCTTTCGAGGCGGCTTCGAAGACCTGCTGACGATCGCCCGATAGAGCGCTGTGCGCCTCAGCCAGCGTCTTGTCGCCGGTGTTAGGCGAGACGAAAGTCGCGCCAGTGCCAGTCCAACGTCCACGTTCGTCGCGCTCCTGATCGGCGTTGTACTTCAGCGCCTCGCGGGCCGAGGCAAGGACGGCCGCGTGCTGGGCTTGCAGGTGGCGGCCGAGCGCCAGCGCCGCGGCCGAGGGGTTGTGGCCATCGTTGCCGGCGACCGTGTCGCGCAGCCGGCCCCAGCTGTAGTCGTCGAACGCCGGCGCAAGCTTCCACACCCGGTCGACCGCGCCCTTCGGATCGGCCAGCCACGCCTGATCGAAGCCGCGCTGGTCGACAGGGAACGCGCCCTCGTGCGCCTGGGCGTACTGGACCTGACCGTCGATCTCGGCGTGCAGCAGCCCGATCATGTGGTCGGCCTCGGGCGAGTCGCCGTAGAGCATGCGCACGTCCTCGCTCTGGGCTTCGCAGACCGCGTGCTCACCCTCGGGCGTGAAGTGCGCCGCCAGCCGCAGGTGGGTCATGTCGTGCCAAGCGCGGAAGGCGTAGTTGGCCTTCGGATCGCCGAAGATGGTCTTGTCGCTGGCGCCGCTCCAGACGGTCATGCGGCCCTTGTCGCCGTAGCTCTGGACCAAGGCCTCATAGGTGTTCGGCGCGGTGTCGCTGACGTCGTAGCCGCCCGGCATGAGGGTGTTGGCGATCGAGACCGCCGCGTCGGACAGTTCCTGGCTGAGGGGTCCATCGCTGGACCCTCCCGATGTCCAGCGACCGTGATCGTCTCTGGCTTGGTCGTCGGAGTATTTGGCGACCGGCTCGGGCGCGCCTTCCTCCGGGTGCAGCCGCACGTCCAGTTCGACCGGCAGCGTTATGCCGCCTCCAGCATGCGCCGGCGTGGCCTTTTCGGCGCGGCCGACGACCTCGACGTCCGCCATGGGGATGCGCAGGCTGGAAACGCCGCCGGTGCGCACGACGTATTCGTTCCAGCCGGCGGTGTAGGGGTTGGTGAAGGCGCTGTGGGCGGTGGCGAAGACCACGTCCGATTTGGCCACGCGCATGTGCAGCACGACGCCGGTGTGCGCCTGCGCCTCGTCGCCACCATGGCGCGCCCATCGGCTGGCGGCGTAGTTGGCCGCCAGATCGTGCTGGCCGGTGGCGCAGACCGCCTCATGGGTGTGATTGGCCGAATCATGGATTGGGATCGTCACGGCGTCGGCGCCGCTGGCCTTCGCCGCCAGCACCGCGTCGGCGATCTCGTTGCCGGGGATGCCGCGATAGAGGTCGACGCGGTCGCCCTCGATGTCCTGGGCCAGTCGCGCCTGGGTGTCCTCGTTGACAGCGGCCCACGCCGCCTTTTCTGGCCCATCGGCCAGCTTGCCCTTCAGGTAGTCGTCGAGGTGAGACGTGGGCCGCATCGTATACCAGTCAGCCGCGAGCGCGCCGGCCTCCTTGGCGACGGCGTCTCCGTACTTCGAGGCGAACGCCTGCTGCCGGTCTTCGATGGCGCTGGCAGTCAGCCGGCTGGCATCGTCGCCAGAGCCGAACCTGCCGCGTTCATCGCGGGGCTGGTCGGGGTTGTACTTCTCGGTCGGCCGCCAGTCCTCGACCAGCGGCGCGTGCACCTCGGGCCCAAAGACGAGGTCCCCGGTGAACGGCTCGATGGCGTCCAGGTCGACACCCTCGCCGTCGTAGGTGATCGTCACGTGGGGCTGGTAGCCGGGATAGTCCCACGCCGCGCCGGCGTCCTTCGCCCGCTGCCAGCGATCGGTCAGGAGCGGACTGTCGAAGCCCAGCACCACCGCGCCCTTGTCGCCGAGCGGCTTGACGATCCGCGACCCGCCGGACGCGGTGATCTCGCCGCCTTCCGGCTCCAGGTCGACCGGCGCGCGGCTGTAGACGACGGTCGCGTGCAGTTCGTCGGCGGTGGTGACGCTGGGAAAGCCGGCCGCTTTTGCCCAGGCGATGAACTCGGCGGCGCTGTCTGCGGTCAGCGGCCGGTGGACGTACAGACCCGGCTCAGTAGCTTTTCCAAGCGGCTCTGCGCCGCCCCCAGGCTCCCCCAGGTCGCTCCCATCGGCCACCCCCGCTGCCTTGGCTGCCGGTTTGGCGTTTTTCGCGCCCTTTCCGCCAGAGCCAGCTTGCGCAGCGGGCTTTGCGCCCTTGGCCGGTGTCTTTCCACCTCCAGCCGTCGCAGCGCCTCCTGGGCCGCCGAACGGCGCGCCGTGCTGAACCGGCTGACCGTCAGGCCCGACCGGCGCCTTGGGCGGCTCGGTCGGATCGGCGGTGATGCCGGCGGCGATCTTCTTCTTCTGGTCGCTGATCTGCTCGTCGACCTCGATGGGGACGTAGCCGACGGTCGGGCTGTAAGCCATCGGGCGGGCGAAATCGCCACCCAGCGCGTCCAGGCCCAGCTGTTGGCGCGCCTCGTCGATAGAGCGGATGCCGACCTTCGCCTCGTCCTGCATCATCGTCGACAGGGTCTGCTGGTCGATCTCTTCCTCTTCGTCCCATTGCAGCACCAGATCGGGCGAGTCGAAGTAGACCTTGATCACGTGGTTGATGATCGAGGCGACCCAGGCCTTGAGCGGTTGCAGGCCTTCCTCGATCGAGATTTCCTTCTGGGTCTCGGCGGTGGCCCGGTTGACCTGCTTGGTGAAGGCCTGGGGCGAGATCGAGAACGCGAAGCAGATCACCCGCGCCAGCCATTCCTCGGCCACGCCGAACAGCTCGGTCGTCTTGGTCTCATGGACGTTCTTGGCCACCGCGCCGGGGACGAAGCGCGCGCCACGCCGGCCGCCCGCCGCCGAGGTCTGCACGCTGTCCCACCAGTCCTGGAACGAGCGCGTCTGGTCGGGCGTCCAGTCGTCGGGCGTGCCCAGCAGCATGTCGGGCACGTTGCCCTCGGTGAAGAAGTTCAGTTGCCACACCTCGCGGCGGATGGCGATGTTGACGATGGTGACGATCTGCTCGACCGGACTGAAGCCCATCACCCTGCCAGGACGGACGTTGCGCGGCCGGTAGATCAGCTCGTCAGACCGGTAGAGCACCGCCGACATGCCGTGCAGCGTCTGCTGGTAGCCTGGAACGGGCGGTTCGGGGATTTCGCCCCAGTCGTCGACCAGCACCTTGATGGTCGCGCCGTCGAACACGCGCAGCTCGCACAGATCGCCGCCCTTGGTCAGGCGCGGATAGATCGTCGCCGCGTCGATCACCAGCAGGTCCTCGATCAGCTTGCGCAGCCAGCGATCCCAGTCGTAGCCGCGCTGCGGTTCTTCGAAGAAGGCGGTGATCTTGTCGGCGCGGGTCTGCTGCTCGGGCGTCAGCTTGGTTCCCTTCTTTTTCGCCGCCGGAACCCAGGTCAGCGCCGCCATCTGATCCTTGCGGGTTTCGATCACCGTGCGCAGCAGGTCGTAGGCCTGGGCCAGACCGCGCAGCATCGGGAAGTCGATCAGCTCATAGGCGCGCGGCTGAGGGACGAGGTTGCGGGCGGGCTCGATATCCCAGCTGCGCCCGCGCACCTGCGGCGGCGCAACCGGCATGAGCGGATTGCCAGGGCCGAACCAGTCCGCGCCGTTGCCCTGGTTGACCCCGCCGGCCGTGGGCTGACCGCTGGCGGCCGGCGTGACGCTGACGTTCATGGCCGAGGCGACGCCGCCTCCTCGATTGGCGCGGGTGCTGTTAACGGCCATCGGTCAGGCCCTCGTCGTCGCTATACACGATCTTCTGCATAGGGTTTAGCCGGTAGGTGTCCCACTGGCTCTTCAGCGAGGGTCCGAAGCGCTCCACCGCGTCTTGGAGCGGGAAGGGGTCGTTGGGATCGCCGCGCAGCAAGGCGTGTTCCATCGCGGTCATGACCTCATCGACGTAGAGCCCCATCGGCGGAAGGCCAAGATATTCGCGCATTTCGGCGACGGTGGCGAAGTGCACCTCGGCGCTATACTGGATCGGTGTGTGGAAAAACTTCGCCGTCGCCTTCGGCGCCACAGCAGCCACCGCCGACGCGCCGACGAACCCAAACAGCGCGCGGCGCGAGATCGTCATCGAAGCCCCCTCAAGCGGCCTGCTCGCCCATCACCCTCGACCAGCCCATCTGGCGAAGCAGCGCCGGGCCGTCCTCGGGATGCACGACCATGATGCCCCGCTCGTTTGTGACGTATTTCGTCCCGTCCTGTCCATAGGCGGTGCTGAAGCCGGGCGCGGGCTTGATCAGCCACATATCGACCTCGGCGACCAGCAGCTTCAGCCCATCGCGCTCCATCGCCGCCTTGACGGCCTCCTGGCGGTAGAATTCGGCCATGCCCTCGAACGAGCGCGACTCGGCCACCTCGGCGAAGGCGTCGGACGCGGCGTCGACGATGTCGTCGTGAGCGCCGGCGGGGAAGGTGCGCAGCTCTTCGATCACCGCGTCGTTCCAGTCGCCCTTGAGCATGCGCACGTTGCCGATGTTGACCTGGGCGGCGAACGGCGAGGCTCGGCTTTCCTTGTCGCCGGTGGGCTGTAGGATCGTCAGCGGATAGCCCGCCAGCAGCCGGGCGAACGCCGCCGCCTGTCCCTTCCCCGCCTGCCCAGGGTCCTGCGGCAGGCGCACGCGGCAGTTGGGCCCGTCGCGGATGGTGGTGTTCTTGATGATCGTCTCGACCATCGTGGCGTTCTCGCGCGCCGACACCAGACCGGTGATGTAGAAGAACCCGTCGGCGTCGCGCTCGATCTTCACCCCGCGCGTCCAGTCGGGGTCCTTGCCCGGCGTGTACTTGGTCGCCGCGAGGTCCCAGCCGCGGGCGCGTTTGACGATGGTCGCCGGCAGGGCCTCGACGATCTCGATCATGTCCGGCTTGAACAAGTTGCCCTCCCGAGCTGACGGCCGCTGCTGCATCTGGCCGGCGATGGCGAACGTGCCCAGGCTCTGCTCCAGCAGCACCACCGCCTCGTCGCCCATGCGCTCGGGCGCCAGCAGCTCGCCCTCGTAGCTGCGCGGATCGCGAAAGCCGATGATGGTCTCGCAGCGGCGTTCGATCTCGAAGTGCATCGGCAGGCACAGGTGCACGTAGCCCAGGCCGCGGCTGAGGATCGCGCCCGACAGGTCCAGTTCGTGCAGCCGCTGCATGATGACGATGATGGCGTCCTTCTCGGGGTTGTTGACCCGGTGGGGCGCGCCTTCGAGGAAGTTCTGGATGGTCTTGCCGCGCTCGATGATCGACTCGGCGGTGGTGGTGCTGTGCGGGTCGTCGACGATCAGCCGGTTGCCGCGACCGCCGGTGAGGCTGCCGAACGCGCGGGCCTCGCGTCCGCCGGTGGCGGTGTTCTCGAACTTGGTCTTGGCGTTCTGGTCCCTGGCGAAGGTGACCAGATCGCCCCACCGCGCCTGATACCAGTCCGACGAGACGAGGCGGCGCATGCGGGTGTTGTCGCGGATCGCTAGGTCCAGTTCATAGGAACAGGTCAGATAGCGCATGTCGGGCCGACCGAACGGCCCCCACTCCCACGCCGGCCAGAACACCGCGACGATCAGGCTCTTGGCGAACCCCGGCGGGATGTTGATCAGCAGCCGCTTGATCCGGCCGTCGGTGACCGCTTCGAGGTGATCGCAGATCGCCTTGACCGCCCAGCCGCCGATGAACGGCTGGTTGGGTTCAAGCAAATGCCACGCCTCTTCCACGAAACCATAAAGGGTTTTGCAGCGGTTTTTCGACGCGTCGATGTCGTTGGCGGCCGTCAGGTCGACGATCTGGCGCGCCTCCAGGCTCAGCCTTTCGGCCAGGATCGCATCGCCGTGCGCCTTCGCCTCGGCGAGACTATTGTAGCTGCGGGTGCCGCTCGTCATCGGGCGTGACCTTTTCCAGCAGCGGCAGGAACGTCTGCAATTCGGCCGTCGACAGCTTACTCAGGTCGAATTCGATGGTGTGACGCACTTGCGCCTTATCGGTTTGCCCTAGCAATTGCTTGCCGCACCAGATCATCGCGGTGATGTTCTTGTCGTCGATCGCCGCCTGAAGCTGCGCGCGGCGAAGGGATATCTTGCCCTGCTCCTTTGACCGCTCGAACAGCGCCCGCGCCGCCGGCTGGCGGTTGAACCAGTCCATCAGGGTCGTCTCGTCGATGTCCAGCTGCGCGGCGACCTCGCGGGTGGTGCACCAGATTTTGCCGCATGCGATCAGCTGCCGGCGGGTGGCCGCGTTCAGGCAGATCGGTTTGAAGCCCGGCTTTTTTGGCTTACGCCGCTGGGGACTTCGCCGCATCGCTGGTGTTTTAGGCACTGGCGGCCCTCCCGTCGTCGCGCAACTCGACTACGATCAGCACGCGATGGCGCGAGACGCTGCCGTCCGTCGGGGTGCTGAGGATGGTGAAATCGTGCGCCAGCGCCGGGTCATAGCCCATCGACCGCAATTCGGTCTCAAGGCAGCCGGCCAACTTCTGAACGCTGCCCGAGGTGGAGTAAGTCATGCTGCACGCCCCTGGTGTGAGGCGCGCAGCATAAGGCTCAGTCGGGCGTGGCGTCTAGGCGCCGACGGCAAACGGGAGCATTGAGGCTGCGAGATGCGCGTCGGGGTCGGCCAGTTGCTCTAGCGCCGCGTGGACGGCCGGTGCCGTCCCAGCTTGCGCCCGCGACTGGGAAAAGACCAAACAGAAGACGATCACTCCCGAACGTAAGTAAGGATGGGGCCGCTGCGACGTTCAACGGTTGCGTCGCCGTCGTAGCGGCCAGTCTCGCGTGTGAAGAAATATTCCCGGTCATTCACCGTGATTTTCGAGTAGAACTCCGACACCGACACTGCGATGTGATCGCCAGTGATCGGATCGTCAAACTCGGTCGGCTCAATCCATGCGAGCCGGTCAATGTCTTTTGGCGGCTTCATGGCTTCCCTGTCTCTGTGTTGGTGAGGGCGGCGCGGTCTAAGCGTTCGATTTCGGCTAGGATAAGCGCGCCAGCGATTACAAGCTGTCGGCGTCGAGGCCTTGAGGCCTTGTCCGTCGCCCATGACCAGACGACGGGTCGTTGTCCAGTCGAGGCCCAATCGGCAGCAGCATTAGCAATCTCGCCGTTGGTGTGGCCGTCGTCGTGTTCCAATGTCCAGCCTTCGGCCTCAATCTGGCGTCGGCGTTCAGCCAGCACATCGGCTATCGAGCCCGCTTTCAACGCCTCGATCTCGGCGGCTTGCTTGGTGAGGGTGGCTTCGGCGGTTTCACGAAGGACTTTCTCGGCGAGGAAGCGCTTGTATTCAAAGTGCCAGCTATCGACCCATTGTTTGTAGGCCTCCGCGCCATGGGCTTTGACTGCATCCAACGGTCCTTCGGCAGCTTGGGCGCGCCTGTGAAGTTTCTCCTTCGACGCGCGAAGTTCGACTATCTCCCCCTCCCTCTCAGCCAAAGCGGCAGAGGCGGCGAGGGCGTGATTGAGGAGGGTGCCAGCTATCTTCAGCGCGCCCACGGCGTAAGGGTGCCAAACCATGCCGCGCTCGATAGTCAAACGGCGCTGTAGGACCGCAATCTCCTCGTCGCTCAGCATGGTGGGGGTGAGGCTATCGGCTGGCATCGGTCGGCCTTTCTTGGTGGGGGTTTGCTCTGTAGTGCTCCCAGGCATCACGCCAGCAGGCCCAATGGTTCCAGTGGATCGAACTCTCTATGTCGCCAGCCTCGCGAACCCAGTAGCAGTGATCGCCGACTAGCTGAACCTCGTAACCGGGCGGCAGCGGTGTGCGGGCGGGATATTGCTTGCGGACGATTTCGTCGTAGTGCGCCATTACCCTTCTCCTCCCGGCCCTTGGTCAGCGTCGGGGGAGGGAACAAGTTGCGCCGCCGGGTAATACACGACGCTCCGACCGTCTCGTCTTCCCCCGACCAGCTTTCCGGCGGATTTGAGTTGGCCACAGCGAGCGCGTAGCCAGTCATCTCGGTAGCGCAGGCTCACTGTGAACTCGCCTCGGCTTTTGGCGATGTTCAGGATGCGCTCGGCGGTCATTGATTCCTTGCGCTCTCGCTCAGCTTTGGCGTTGTAGTAGGCCACCCTATTTCCCCTCCCCAAGCAGATCGCGGACGCGCTTGGCTTCGCGGGCATGGCCAACCGTGAGTGCAGGGACTCCAGCCGACACTAGAAGCGCACTGTCCGCCCATTCCTCTAGTTCGGCAGCCTCGTCCTCCAACGGCCCCAACGCCTTCGCGCTGGCGTCGAGAAGGGCTAGGAGGAGGTCCAATGCTGCGGCGTCCTTATGGAAATCCGCAATTTTGAGGCGCTTGGCCTCGGTCTTCGTATATCGTCTGATATCACGAACCCGCTCCATCGCCGCGCGGGCTTGCTCAGGGGTTGGGAGGGTCATGTCGCTTCTCTCCTGGTGAGGTTGGCCGCATGGGCCATGCAGCCGTCGTAGGCGCCCTGCCACGCCTGCCGCAGGTCGGCCCGGTGATAGGTGAGCGGGACAGGCTTGTCGCCCGCCAGGACGGCCTGGGCGGCCCGCTTGCCCTCGTTGCGGGCCCGGCGCAGGGAGCGCTCGCTGGAGGGCTCGCGGGCGGCCGGGCTGCGGATGGCGAGGCGAAGGGAAGCGATCCGCTCGTCCACGGGGCCTGCGCATTGGTCGCGAAAGCCGTTGGTCCTGAGTGTCCACACGTCGATCCACATTTCGCGGATCATCGCCTGGGTGAGGGTGAGGGGTTCAGACATGCTTGGGTTTCCTGCTGTGGCGCCGAAAAGACTCGCGGGCGTGGCGCCGGTGACACTCGCGACAGGCGACGCGGCCGGTTCCGATCTTGCTGGTGTTCTCAGGCGTCCTTGGATGGCCGCAGCTCCACTGAGGGCCGGTGATGGTGCTGACGGCCGTCCTGAAAGCCGAGAGGCCGGTGACGGTGGTCCTGAAGCCCCTCTCGCCGCCGTAGCTCCACACCCAGAGCAGCCAGCCGGCCTCGGCCATGGACTGGGCCGTGGCGAGGCGCACGGACCCGCTGACGCGCACGCAGTCGCGGCCATAGACCTCGTCGGCCCAGATTTGCCGAAACAGCCGCTGTTGGCGCGGGTTCATCGATAAAACGCCTCAAGAGCAGCCCTGGCGGCTGTCACGGCCTCCAGCAAACGCTGAATCTCCGCGCGACGCCCCCTCCGCACGATCTGCCGCACCCGCTCTGGCGACAGGCCGACATGGCGCGCGACGGCAGACTTCGAAAAGCCGATCAGCGCCAGGGCGACGATCATGGAGTCGCGCTCGGTCACCAGTAGGCGCTCCCGCCGTCGCCCCAGCGATCGTCGTCTTCCGACGGCGTCGAGGGGCGCATCGCCCAGGCGAAGAATTGCAGCACCAGGAAGCGGATCATCAGACGTTCATTCCTATTCGGCGGGCGTAGGCGACCAGCTGGCGCAGCACGTCGGGCTCCAGCCAGATGACCTCATTGTCGTGGTGGTTTCTCGCCAGCACGACGTGATAGCCGTCGAAGCTCGCATGGACGCCGTCGCCGAGATATTCACGGGGCTGTTCGGGTTTGGGGGAGACGTCCTCGACCATCACAGCCACCTGCGATGAAACAGCCACCACCACGGGAACGGCCCGTAGTTGATCGGCCCCAGGTGGGCCAGCAGGTGATGGATCATGGTGTTTTCCTCCTAAGCGGCAACGCGTCGAATCCGGCGCCGTATTCCCAGGCCCGCAGACAGCGGCGCGCCTGTCTGGCCTGGGCGACCGTGAGATCGGCCACGCAGGCGTAGGGCAGCTTGAACTTGGCCGCGATCCAGCTTTCCAGCGTGTGCGGCGGCCGCCGGCGCCTGGCGCCGGTTCGGTAGAGACCGGCCCAGGCGTCGACGAGGCGTTCGTGCGCCTTAGTCCAGGTGGTCAAGCGATCTCCAACGCGGCCGAGGTAGGTCATCGCAGCCCCCACCTCGCCGCGGCGTGCTCATTGATGGCCCGGATCGCGCTGGAGCACATGATCTCCATGGCGTCGCCGGCGGCGTTGGCGCTGGGCTGGGTGTCCTCGCCGAGCCAGCAGGCCCGCAGGTAGGCCGCGACCAGCAGAACGTCCTCGTAGCGCTCGCCGTGGACGCGGGCGATGGTCATCAGCGGGAAGGACGAGGGCGGTCCCTTGGCCATCGCGTCCAGCCGCGCCTTGGCCTGGGCCATCGCGTAGGGTTCGTCGTCAGGGTAGCACACCGTGTGCACCACCACGCTGTGCGTCACGTTATTGCGGCGCACCTCGAAATGGCCCTTGCCCATCCGAAGGACGTAGCCCTCGTCGGACGCATAGGTGATGTCTTCTTCCAGGTCCTTCATGACACGTCGATCCCGTCGTCTTCCATCGCCTGATAGTCGAAGCCGCCGCCGGCGCGGCGGTATTTGTCGTAGAAGTAGGCCAGGGGACGCGCCTGGGGCCGTTCGGCGCGCCGCGCGACCCAGTACGCCCGCGCCGCCTCGCTAGCGGCCCTGGCGTCCTCATGGCGCTCTGGGATGGTCATTTCGTGC
>NZ_CBAICG010000020.1:0-63363 GCF_964715405.1 Solirhodobacter sp.
ACCCCGCTCCGGCTACGCCCTCCCGGGGTTCCACAACCAACGACACTTTCTCATCCAGATTGACGCGCGACTCTCATCTTGATCGTCGCGCTACAATCGACGTCGCGATTCTGCACCGATCTTTAATTTGGCTTGGCGGACTGATGTTCTCGGACGCCTCTCTTGGGTGGACCAGCATATGCAGCAACCGCGAACAATTACCCGCCGTGATCTGTATGATCTTGTTTGGAGCAAGCCGATGTCGACGCTAGCCATTGAGTTCGGCATCTCCGACCGGGGTCTGGCCAAGGTCTGCGGTCGCCACCGCATTCCCGTGCCGCCGCGAGGCTATTGGGCGAAGGTGGCTGCCGGAGAACGACCGAAGGTGCCACCCTTCCTTGAATGGAAGGATCGCAGCCTTGATCAGGTCATTGTTCGCGGTGCGATTTCATCGCTCCCGGACAGCATCGCCGAACTTGCCATGAAGCGTAAAGCCGAGCGTCAAGGCCGCGGAACATCGGAAAAGGAAGCTTCCGACGTTCCCCTGTCTATGGTCACAATCCCCCATCCAACCGTCGCAAAGACCGCAAAAGCACTTCGCACAAAAAAGCCGGATAGCGATGGCGTGGTCAGCGCCACCGATCCCGGGCACTGCGGTGTCATCATCAGTTCAACGTGCACCGAGCGTGCCGTCGTCATCCTCGATGGGCTGGCCCGAGGTCTCGAAGGGAGTGGCCTTACACTGATACCTGAGGGGGACAAAATGTCCCTGAAGCGCGGCACGGACGCCGTGAACTTCACTCTGCTCGAGCGGACGAAGCGGGTGAAGTATATTCCATCGCCTGAAGAACTTGCCCGGGAAGAACGGCGCAAAGAAAAGCAGGCGCGATCATGGCGGCGAAACGACTGGGACAGTTCGCCTTTTGGGTACAGCCCTCCGTGGCCGGAGTATGTCACCGAGTGGACTGGCGAACTGGTCTTCGCGATAGATGTTTGGGCAGACGGACTCCGGAAGACTTGGGGTGACGGAAAGATTCAGCGGATCGAGCGCCTGGTGCCGGACATCGTCGCCGGGATCGAACTGGTCCTTGAATTCATCCGCGTGCGCCGCGAAGAACGTGAAGATCGCGAACGGAAATGGCAAGAACTGCAGCGCCGACGGAAACTTGCTCACGCTAGGAAAGAGCGCGAGGAGAAACGCTTGGCCCACCTCCAGCACATTATTGACCTGCGGCGTGAGGCTCGAGATATCCGAGATTGGCTGGCAAGCCTTCCGCCTGAGACCAACCCCACAGAGGAAAGCGATCTTGGGCGGATGATAACTTGGGTTGGTCGTCGTCTTGCCGATATTGATCGACAAACCGGAATCGAAGCCGCCCAGTCCTTCGCTGGAACGAACGATTTGTTTCCTCAGGTGGATGACCTGCATGACCCGGAGGGCGATCCAATGCCCGCGTCTGGCTGGGGCTACTGAGTACGTCGCCTCGGCCTCAGTCGGCCTCTTAAGCAATCTTGTTGACGCGAAGTTCATGACGCAGCGTCGTCGAAATAGCCCTGCAGTCGGCTGACAAGCTCGGGCTCACCCAACGAGGCTAGGCACGTAATCTCGTTGTCGATCCTGATTCTCCGCACCGCTCGGCGAGTCACATCCTCCATTCGGCTCGCACCAATCCGGGCCGCAGTCGCTAGCCATGCTTCCGCAATTGCGCGAGCGAGCGTGGGGTCGGCCCCGATCGACGGCCTTTCGACAATCTGAACCGCTGCATCTTCTGACAGCGCCTCGAGGAGCTGCCAGCGTTGCGGCGCACTCGCGCCCCGATCCAGTGCGCGTGCTCGGAGCCAGAGCCGCTGGAATGTGTTTCGCAGGCCACCTTGGAAGCGATCAGCGTGCCCGTCCTCAAAGCGCCAGAGCACCACATCCGGGGCGATACAGCATGCCACGAATGCCCAGACATCGTCCCTCAGCGCCTCACCGCCGCTGATGATGGAAGCCTCCACCAGCGACTGCGCGCAATCGGCATCGAATGACGCCCTAGCGGCGGCTCGACTCTCATTTGGAAATCCACGACTTCTGGCAAGAGCAACAATTTGCTTTTGCAGTGCCGTCAAGTCGGCCGCGGCGGCTCGCGATCCGCCACTGGACGCGTATGACACTGAACTGCCGGCCGCCTCCATCCGTTCGCTGATGGAACCTGTTCGCAGCAAGTCTGGCAGGCCAATCAGTCGCCGAACGCCGTGACTGTCGAGGCGGGGCATGAGGCGGAACTCACTCATTTCGGAGCTCTCCTGCAAAGAGGCTTCCGATCGCGAGCTCGAAGCGTGCCGGGTCATGCTGTGCTAGTGTCAGCGCAGCCTCGGCCGACTGTCCTGGGAACGCCTGTTCCACCCATGCCTCGATCACTGCAGACACCGAGGAAGGACTGACTTCCGCGTCGTCCAGCGGAAAATGGTCGAGAGCGATGGCCGATCTGACCATCTGGGTGGCTACTGAGCACATTAGCATCCTCAGCGTGACCTCGTCCGCGTGTTGCACGGCTTCGACAAAAGCCGGCCTGTCCAGGTTGATCAGCAGGCGGACCGAAGTCGCGAAGTCGTGATGGAGGTTCTGCGGAGACCAGTCGAGGTACCAGAGCGCATCGCCATGACCGGTCGGGAACACAGTCGCGAAACTCACGGCTTCGATCGGAAAGCGCGGACCGAGCGGTTCCACCGCCGCGCGGAATTCGTCTCTCCAGAGCCTTGCGCCTGTCGTGACTGGCGAGACCCGGCGGCGAACAGTACCCGACGATAGAAGAACGATCTCGGTCGCGAGCACGAAAAGCTCTGAGACCTCGCGACCATCGATTGCAAGCGCCAGTACAACAGCCTCGCGGCCGACCTGAATGACTTCCCGGGTAACAACTTTTTTCGTGCGCTGAAGGCGGCGGCCGCCGGTGCCGAAAGTGACGATGCAGAGGAGCTTGATCTCGTCGGGATTGAGCCCGGTGTCTGCGGCTACCCCTTCCACATCGACCTTGAAATGACGAACCGCTTCGAGGTTGGTCGAGTAGTCAAAGTGATCGAGGTGACCGTCCGCGAAGACGCAGGGTTCTCCATCACGCGTGATAAGCCAGGACCCGGCACTGATCCGGTCCGGCTCGGGACGAAGGAAGGGATAGGCAATGGCCGTCATGACGATGCCTCCTCAGCTGCTGCCACTCGCACTCCGGCCGCAGCAACATCAGGCACGATGATCCGGGCACGATAGCTGCCGCTCTCGCCCGGCGTTGCGAGCAGTTCAGGCGATGTCGTCAGCTGATTGCCATCCTGATCTTCCCAGCAGACGAACGTGACGACGACGTCACCCTCGTCCGGACTTGCCAAGACACCATCGATCACAGGGGCGGGTATGGCGGTGAGGCGAACTGCCCGCTCCGTACTGTTGTCCACGTCGACCTCGAAAAGCGCTTCGGCCCCGGCAGCACCTTCCTGCAGTGCAATGAAGCGTGGCTCGCTGACGCGCCAGCTGCGGCCTCCGCCGCGACCACCGCCGCCTCGGCCACCCCCACGCGCTTGCCCACCGCCGCCGGCACCCACCCCCGTACCTCCGATTGCGGGCATACAGTTGCCGAGAAGATCGGCCGCCTTGGCAAGCGGTGGCTGCTCGGATGCTCCCGATGTGGAGGACGAAGCCGGATATGCGTATGATGCCGCGAGATACTTCAGCCTTGCCAGCGCAACCCGAACGAAGGTCTTTGCCCAGCTCTTCGGCATTTTGTCCGGAATCCAGTCGTCGTGCGCAGGTGGCTCTGCGTCGGCGAAGGCTTGCTCAACGACGGGATCGTCGTCGCAGATGAAGACCCCGGCCCATTCGACGGTGTCCCCCGGCAGGTGTGTGCCCTCGATGTACTTCACGACCAGTTCAACCGGACGCATGAGCGCAATGTGCGCACTGGTGGCCGGGATGATGCTTTCAGCGGGGTCGCAGAGAAACTGACGGGGTCTCCTGAAGCCGCGTCTGATGGAGCAGTGGCCGAGGTGCTGGATGGGCCGTTCGGATGCGATCTTGTTCAGGTTTGGCCCTCCGGCCTTCACGGCGCGATAGGCCTCAACGAATAGGTCAAGCGGCGGGAAATCTTCGGGTGCCGGAAGCGGCAACAGCTCTCCATTAAGTTCGACCTCGATAGCCATGGCCCTTTGGCCATTGGCGCCGGCAAGCATCTTTGGCCAGAGGTACCAGAGCAGCGCCTCCCGGATTTCGGCCGCAACTGCCTCGAGCGGGCGGTCCTCGAGATCAGGGTCGAGCACGACCAGCGTGGTTCCCGTGGCATCGGCCCCCCGGTCAGGAAGCCCAAGCGCCTTTCGCAGCCGAACGGCGCTACGACCGGTAACAGGATCGACGATATCCGCTTCGTCGTCATCGGCCACACCCCACCAGTGGCGTCCCGTCAGCCGGCCGTGACGCTTGCTGTCGTGGGCATCGCCCAAGTGGCATCCAATGAAGCGATGAACGATCCGTTCAGAAGGAGTCAGCGAGACAGAGTCGACGAGGACCGTGGCGCATCTACTGAGCTGATAGAGTGAACTCTTCCCGTAACCATATGTGCCGCCACCGCCCGCCATGTCACGACGGGCGCCCATGTTGCGCACGAAGTTCACGAAATCGTTGTGTTCCCCTGGCTTCGGCAACACGTTCGCCCGCGATGGGCCACCAAGGCCACGGGTCCTCCAGTCGGAAATCTCCATAACGACCGGATGTTTCGAGGAAAGGTAGGCGCGCAGTGGGTCTGCCGACTGCTTGGACGGAGGGAGCTTGGCGAGGATCTCATCGCGGAGAATGGCAGCCTCCCCGGGCAGGAGCTCTCGCAAGCCAATCCGATACCCGACCCCCGACTCGACGAGCCGTGCATCCCAAGTGTTCTGGACCGTCTCTCTCACGACTGTCTCCAGCAGGGAAAGCGTAGGTGTGCCCAGAAGCTTCTTCATGCCGTCGGCAGCCATGCCGCCTGCAGCCGCGAAACATTCTGCATGAAGGTTCAAGGGTTCAGACATGACACCATCTCCTGAAGCGCAGTGTCGGCCTCAGCGGGCCTCACGCGGAACTCTGATGCAAAATCGAGATTCACCCGGTAGCGGAAGTGGCTGACCCCAACCGGCATTTCGCCCTCCGCGAACGAGGCGGGAGTGAGCCGCGGGAAGCCCTCGGTCACCGAGTAGAATTCCAGCGAGAGGAGGGAGAACCTGAACGAGGACCACTCATCGGCTTGGGCCTCGTCGTATCCGAGCAGGGCGAGCCGATCGGCCACGCCGCCAGGATCGCTTGCGATCGTGCACGCATGCGTTGCCTCACCCACAACCGAAAGAGGCCCGGCCCCGTCATATTCCAGCACGCAGTGCGCGAGCAGCAGATGTCCACCGGGGGGCGCTGCCAGCTGGTCAATTGCAGATACCTCCACGACCCGGGACTGGGCACGAAGCGAAGTCTTGACCTCGATTGCCCGATCACCGCCACGGAAGTCGTGACGGCCGCCAGCCGGCCCGGTCCAGAGTTGCCAAGCGTCGGGTTCAACGAGAAGTAGCCGGTTCAGGATGATGAGCTCGCCAATCAGCCCGAGTGCGGTTTCGATCGAAGGACGCTCGCGGTTAGCGCCCAAGAGGAGATTGCGAAAGTCGGTGATTGCTTCCTCGAGCGCGTTCGCCGGCGCGGCGCCCCCCCTCAGGCGACGAACGACTTCATCGACCAGCTTCTCGAAGACGGCCTCGAGACGTTCGCCGCGGCAGGCGACATCGATGAACCGGACCGGCAGTCCCTGCAGCAGAAGCACGCTGTCCTTGAGTTCAAGACCGTGCGTATCTTGGACCATCGGGAACCGCTCACCGGGTGCGAGCGGAACAAGAAGCCGCGCTTCGCGCTCAGCTCCTATCGCGAGGCGGGCCGGACCCGCGCCAGCCGAGGCGTCAAGCACCAGGGAGGGCACTCCCAGATCGCTCGCCTGCGAACCTGACTTCTGCCGCAGGCGTTCCCAGCCGATGCCCGCACGGGTTCCGTCCGTCATGTCGCAGCCTGTCCGGCATCGCCGTCGATGTCGGCCTGAACGTCCTCCTCGTCGCCGTCGTCCTGGTTGATCGGGACGCGGACATAGCTCGTCTTCGCACCCCGCTCTGGCAGAACGAGGCCAATTCCCAGCATGTCGCGCACCGCGCCGAGCGGTTCGCGTAGCTTCTCAGATCTCGGCACCGACGCCTCATCGATTGCGTAAAGGAGCAGCAGTGGAATCCGGTCACCGACCAGCGTCTGACGGAACTCCTTAACGCTGTCCCAAGACCTGTCATCGGGCGAGCCGGTGACGTCCATAAGCACGTCGTCCCGCGACATCAGAGCCTTGATGTCGGCGAGACCATCGCGTGTCAGCCCCTTGAGGCGTGCCCGGTTGACGAGGCCGACATTGCCGAAGGCACCAAGCGGCTCAACGGAGCGGCGGGTTCCGCCTGTTTCGACGATCGCGATGTTCCACGTTTCGTACGGCTGATCGGCCCTGCTCGCCTCGAGCCGAATGTACTCCAACAGCTTTCCCGAGATCAGATCGCGCTGGTCGCTTCTGTAAGTCTCCAGAAACTTCATGGCGAGATCGAAGGATACGCCTTCGATCAGACGGCCGCGCCGCACAGGCTTGATGCCTAGGCTCGCTGCCGCATCTACCAACTCGGACGCAGCCTTCCAGTTGTGCTGAAGAAAGTCCTCGTCGCGGTGCGGGAAGCGAATGGTCTGAATGTGCTCTCCCGAGAAGCTAACGTCGCATGCCTTGGCTGCATACATCTTCTTGGCAGCGGTGATGGCCAAACCAGGAATGCGTCGCACCCGGATCGAGAAGTCCGCCGGTGTCACCTCGCGTTTGCGGTACTGCTGAATGTCGGCCCGGATCTCGGCCTCAACCGTCGCCAGATCGCGGAACGACGTCCGCAAATCGTTGGTCATCCAGATCCGCGGGAGGTCCTCGTAACCGGGCCGATATCCGAACCATCGGCCCATCTGAAGGAGCGTGTCGTACTGGTTCGATGAGCGCACAAAGTAGCTGACGACCAACCCCTCAATGGTGAGTCCACGCGCAAGCACCGAGCCGCCGACCACGATGTACTTCTTCGGCCCCGACGCGTAGTCGAGCCGCGTCTCGCTGTCGCTGTTCTCGACCACGATCGCGATGTCATCGAGGACCTTCTCGAGCTCAGGCCTCAGCGCGCTAAACGATGTCGGCGCAAGGCCAAAGCGGCCGGCATCGACCTTGGCCACCTCTTCGAGCCAGAGCTCCTCAAGTCGATCAATTGTCTTCTCATCGCCCTTCGAGATCTTCTTGGCGAGCCCTTTCTGCCAGGCCGCGATCTTGTCGGCAAGCGCGTGATGCGGGTGCGTGTAGACCGTCGTGTGCACCAGCATCGAACTGTGCTGGCGCGACTGCCCACGTACATTGCGGGCGGCGGTTGCAAGCACGAAGTAGGAAAGTGCCTTGTCGAGCGATTTCGGGATGCCGGGCTCGAAGGTGAACCGGTCCTTCGCTGACGGTGGTCGGACGAGGGCTACCTCGGCGTCAACGACCTCACGGATCATGTCGAGTCCGGACTCCTCCGGTTTCTCGTCATCGGCATCGATCGGGTCGCGCCCGAACAGGCTCTCCGGACCGAAATAACCTTCGGGCTTTGGCAGGCTCGTGATGAAGTCCTCGGGATATAGGTCGTCCAGGCCGCCGGTCGGCTTCTCCGGGTTGATCAGCACGTTTGCAAAGGGCGTCGCCGTGTATCCGACGTATTGGACCTTCGGCAGTGCTGCAAGAATCTTGCGGATGAGCGCGTTGATCGCCGTCATGTTGTACTGACTGCCGGTCGCATTGACGCCGGCCTGATCGCATTCGTCATCTACTATAAGCACAGGCATGCGCGCGCGGTGCGTTGGCGGCGTCTTTTCGATAGTGCCTAGAAGCGCTTCAAGTGGCGCCACATTCTTCTTCACGGCAGCGATCTGCACCGGATCCATAATCGAAAACCACTTACTCGCCGGCTTCCGGAAGTCGGAGTCGCTTGTGGTGTGGCTGTGCCACCCGTACTTGTTGCGCTCGACCAGATCGGACTCGATGCGATCCTGAGTCTGCGTTCGCAGCGAATTTGTCATGCCCGTCAGGATGATCACGAAGCGGTACCCGGCATCGACCGCTTTGGCGATGACCGCTTCCATGTTGGCAGTCTTCCCGCTCTGCACATAGCCGACCACCAATCCTCGGCCCCGGAACTCGCTCTGGGCGGGATTCTCGAGAAGCGAGACCACCTCGGTCGATGTTGCGTCGATGCTCGCGACAGTCTCCTTCGACCAGCCCTTGCGAGACAGCAGGAAGGCCTCGAGCTTTGGCCAGTGCAGATCGCCTGCGCGCGGACCGTCATACCAGTGCGGCCGTCGCGGCTTGCGAAGCGAAAAGTTGCCAAGATACTCGATCTTCCGCTCGAACGCGGCTTCAAGCTCTCTGACAGCCGCCTTCCAGTTCGCCTCGTGTTGCGGGTCGAGCGGGCCAAGAAGCCGCTCGAAGGACGCGCGGGCTTCGTTGGCTGCGGTTTCGAGATCCAACCCGGCAGCCTGCTCCTTCCGGATGTTGCTGACCCATGCCTCGACCTGACCCGCCACGGGCGGGGGCAACGGCGCCGCGTCAGCTTCGCCGATCAGCGTCGCAACGGAAACGCCGTAGTTCTGGGCCAGCGCCTTCAGCACGTCGATGCCCGGGTTCTTCGCCACACCGCGTTCGAGTTCGGACAGGTAGGCCTTGGACGACCCGACCTTTTCGGCGACCTGCTGGAGCGATTGGCCCGATTGGACACGCAGGTCCTTCAGAAGGGATGAAAGCGACATGGTTTCTCCGCGATGATCTGGAAGGGAATGCGGTCGCAGTCGAAGCGACATCTCCACAGGCCCGCCGTGGACTGGGCCCAACGACGCTTCTGCTCGGGATTTGCCTCGCCGCTACGCTTTATCCAGATGAGTTACACACAGCGCCGTATGCTGGCGCGAACCATATATCTCACTTAAGCGAACGATTGTCAATCGTTCGCTTAAGTGAACGCATGCGTTCGCTGGAGGCTGACTTTTGAAGGGTGACGTACACAGCCGCTGCTATCTGACGCGCCAAGAGCGGCGGCACGGCGTTTCCGACCTGGACATACTGCTGCGTTCGATTGCCGAGAAACAGGTAATCGTCGGGAAAAGTCTGCAGCCGCGCGGCTTCGCGAACCGTTAGGCTCCGGCACTGGATCGGATCGGGGTGAATGAAGTAGTGGCCATCCTTCGAGATGTGGCTCGTGACCGTGGTCGATGCCTCGTCCGCCAGCTGAACCCGGAAGCGGTCATTGAAGACACCGCTGTGCCAGTTTCGGTGATCGGGGCTGAGCACCAGAGGGAAATCGGCGGCCTTCGGGCTGTAGCCGTGGACGGTTCCGAACACAGCAGCAAACAGGTAGCGTGACAGATCCGACGCCATGTGCCCGCGCGTCTCATGCTGAGCGATCGCGCGAAGTTCCGGTCGCTCGATCCACTGCAGCAACTCATCGTTTGAAGTGCCGTAGCCATCTGGCAACCGTGACGCAGCGCGAACGATAGGCGGGTTTTCCTTCACTCGCTCCGAAACGTTCAGGAATGCCTCACGGAGCGCCCGGTCGTCCTTCCCCTTGGAAATGCCAGCCAGCATGTTCGCGGCGCCGAGGACTTCTCCACACCAGACCGCCGCGTCGTCAAGCCCGCGGCTAATGCCGCTCCGCAAGGCAGGCATCGTATCGATGACATCGCGGACGGTCCGAACCCTTCCCGATACAGCGATCTGCGCATCGGCGGCCCGCCCTGCGAGGTCCGACCGGATGCCGACGATGATCACCCTGTGGCGACGCTGCGGGACTCCAAATGCCTCGGAGCGCACGATGAAATCCGAGGGCCGCGCCGCCACCTGCAGGCTGGCCTTGCCATCCTCGACCCGGACCGCACGAAGTTCGTAGTGATGGGCATGCCCGGTGCCGAGCGACGACAGATCCTCCATCAGCATCTCGAAGACAAGACGGCTCTCGACTGTGGACGAAAGCATACCCTTGACGTTTTCCATCACGAAGGCGGCCGGGCGAAGCTTGTCGAGAACTCGGATGTATTCGCGAAAGAGATAGTGCCGCGCATCCTCCTCCGGGACATAGCCGACCTTGCCCCTGGAGCGGACTCGCCCCACAAGAGAATAGGCTTGGCAGGGCGGGCCGCCGATCAGAATCGTGTCGTCGTACTTTCGCCTCAGCGTGGCGATGGCACCATCTATTGCGGTCGCCGCAGCCTCGGTGCCGAGCTCAAGCGAGCGGGCTTCGTCGATGGCATGCTGCCACGCTTCGGCGTCGACGGCTGACCAGTCCGGTTCGGATGCAAGCCCGGCATGGAAATCTATGAACTCTTTCGGCAAGACGCCGTGACGCACACGGTACTCGCGCAGAAAGGCGCGCAGCGTCAGGGTCCTATGCGCCGACGCCTCCTTCTCGATCGAAATGCCGATCCGGAACGGCGCATGACCGTCCTCGACGAGGGAAGCGAACCCCTCGCCAAGGCCACCCGGGCCGGCAAACAGATCAACAATGCCGAAAGTGGAAGGCAAATCAGGCTCCTGACGAATTCCAGTCATCCGGTGTATACCAGGTCCAGCGACGAAGACCAGGACGGATATGACCGATATCGTGGACCAACAGACCCGTTCCCGGATGATGGCGGGGATCAGGGGAAAGAACACCAAGCCTGAGCTGGCTCTCAGGCGCGCATTGCACGCGCGCGGTTTCCGCTTCCGGCTTCATTCCGGCAAGGTTGATGGTCGACCGGACCTTGTTCTTCCGAAGCACCACGCCGTGGTCTTCGTGCACGGCTGCTTCTGGCACAGACATGAGGGGTGCCGCTACGCGACCGTTCCGGCAACCCGGTCGGATTTCTGGCGGGCGAAGTTCGATGCGAACGTCGCTCGGGACAGCGCCGTTCGCACAAGACTCCTAGAAGACGGGTGGCGTGTGGCGACGGTATGGGAGTGCGCCTTGCGAAAGCCCGAGAGGATGAACAACGCAGTCAGAACATTCGAGGAATGGCTGCTAGGGACCGAAGGCCAGCTAGAGATCGGCGCCCCAGCCTGACCTCGCTCTCAAGAGAAGAAGACAAGACGCCTGCTGTGATCAGTTTCGGGTGCTCTCCCGGCCAGTCAGAAATCGGTCTCCCCGTAGACCCCCGAGCAGTGGTAAGCGACCGCTGGAGCCGTTGCGCCGTTGTTCAAGAACAGCCGGGGTGACAGGAACTGCGTGTTGGCTGGCAGGTCCGCTGCGATCTCCTGCTCGAACACCGCGCCCGAAACCTCGTCGACCACCCGCACCCACACGGAACTGCCGTTAAGCGGTGACTCGATAAACAAGGTCAGCACCCCACCCGTCACTATACCGAAACTCGCTCCCAGGTCGGTCAGAGTGGGCGCGCCGGTGCCATCGTTCGCGACCAGCTGCCAGCGTGTGTGGGTGCCGCGCAGTAAGCCGATGCCGATGCAGTTGATTGCGGCGGCCAGCGTCAGCGTTGTGGCCAGCGCGGCGAATGAGACATAAGGGCCAAAGAATCCTACGCTAGTCGTCTACAAAGTCGTCAGCGAGAGGAGTGTCACTAAGGTCCATCCGTCGAAAACTGCCGCGTTTCCGCGCCGGCAGGCTAAGCGTGCGAGCCGCCGGCCAGCAACCGATTCCACCATCGGAGCCGAAGTCAACCGCCGGCCCTCCTCTCTACGTCAAACCAGATATGCGCACCCTAAACCCTGGGCAGGCCTTTGCCGTGTAGTCGTTATGCCCCGAAACCTTCTGGATCGTTGCGCGGCCCTTGATCTCACGGATCAGCCGTCTCGCGGCCGCCGCCTGCGCCGGCGTGAAGTTCCTATCGAACTCATCGTCCCCCTCCGCGCTGTATCCACCCAGCAGGCAGATCCCAATTGTGCCGCGATTATGCCTTTCAACATGGGCGCCAATCTCGGTCTCCGGACGACCCGGCGCCACCGCCCCGTCCCGGTCAATGACCCAGTGATAGCCAATGTCGCGCCAACCGCGCTGCTGGACATGCCAGCGGCGGATTTCGGCGACCTTTTCGACGAGCGGGTGCCCGTCCATCCAGTCGGGTCGGGTGTCGGCGCAGTGCAGGATGATCTCGGTGACGGGGTAGCGGGCCCTGCCTTGGAAAATCATGGGATGTCCTTTCGAAGATGATGGGTCAGACGCAGAGGAAGAAAAGGAAGCCAACCAAAACTGCGACGCCCCAGAAAAGGGCCTCGCGGCGGAGGTGGCGGAAGCGGTCAGCCTTGCGCATCGCCGTCCCCTTTTGCCCTGGTGGTCCGAGTGCGGATCAGGTCGATCAGCAGACCGGCGATGGAAATCCCACCCAAACCCACGATGAATGAGGCGAAGCCATTGGTGTCGCCGTTCGGTGCCAGGTCGCCGATCATCGGGCTGATCAGTGGATTGACGAAGGGCCCGACATAGAGGGCACAGATCGAGCCCACGAGAAGTGAAGCTACTCCGTCCTGCCAGCGCTCGCGCAGGGTGACCCAGCGCACGATGCCGCCTGCGGCTCCAGCGAGAGCGGTTTTCGCCTGATCGGTCATGATCCATGACCAGAAGTCGTTAGGGTTTGCCACGAAGGGCTCCTTTCGTATGGTAAGTTTGGGATGCGGATTTTTGCTAGATCAGGACCAGCTGCCGCCCAGCGCGGCGGCCGGGCCGAGGTAGATGCACTCGAAATAGCTGCCCGCGTTGACGACAGCCGCAGCCGCCACATCGAGCGCGATGGAGGGAATGAGCGTCCCGGCGGTGGTGATCTCGAACGTGCCGTGGATAGATGCGCGAAGGGCGGCCGACGTCGCAACCGACGCAAGGGCACCGCCGCTGGCCGGGACATCGGACGCCGTGCCCGAGGTGGCAGTTGTGCCGCCAACCGCCACGGTCCCACGCGAGCCGAAATCCTGCATCGACATTTTGCCGAATACTGCTGAGCCCGCACCTTTCAGGTCGAATTTCGCCGAGCCGCTGGTGGTCGACATCGAGGTCAGGAGTAGCGAACAGGAGAACCGGTATGTGCCTGCTGCCAGGGACAGCGCCCCGTTCGTCGACCAGTTGAACAGCTTCTGGGCCATGGTGACGCTGGTCAGGGTGTAGTTAGCTTGCAACACGCCATAGGCAGCGGTGGCACCCGATCCGCCCGACAGATCGATCGACACTCCGCCTTGACGCCCTCGGAACTTGCTGGTCGTGGAATTGTACCAGAGGTCGCCGTCCGCGACGGTGCCTGGATCGCCCGCATTAGGGTTCAGTTGAAGCGCCACCATGGCGCGGACCCGGCCGGAGGTCCGCTCCAGCTGCAGGGCATTGAACCAGGTGGCGCCGTCGCCCGAGACCTTGATCTGGAAGTCATCCGACCCAGTGAGGCCAAACTCTGCCCGCCCAGAAAACCCGGTCTGGAACAGGAAGGAGCCGGTGTCTGTGGCGGCGGCCTTGTTGACCTTGACCTGATGTCCTGCGCCCGCGTTGTTGAAGAGGCTGGCAGGGGCGTTGATCGACAGCCGGTTTGTGGCATCGGCGGTCGCGCCGCCCAGACCGAGATAGAGTGCCGAGACATTTGCGGCCGCCATGGCGATGGCGGACACCGTCGAACCAAAGGTGACGGTCGGACTGTTGATCGTCAGCGTGCCCAGCGCCCCGGCGACAGCAGAACCGATTGTGACGTTGGTGATCGAACCCGACAATCCTGCGGTGCCGAGGTTCACCGCCTTGGTGACCCCGCTCGTCGTCGCCCCTGTGCCAATGCCGAGAGTCGAGGCCGCAGCGGAACTGCCCACCGTGACGCTGGTGGCCGAGAAGGTAGTCGTGTTCTGAAACGTCTGGGCCACGCCGGACAGGACCGCGACGCTTGAAGATACGTCCGGCAGGGTGAACACCCTTGTCGCCCCGGCCGTGAAGCCCGCGATCTGGAAGCGGGCTTGCTTGGTTGGATCGATGTCGTCCTGCAGCGTGAAGACCGCGTCCGAGAAGACGCCGGTGATCAGCCCAGTCCAGATCCCAGTCCCAGCGTTGTAGAGAAGCAGTGTGTCGGTGCTGATGTCGACGGCGGTCCAGCCATCGAGCGGCGCATAGAAGGCCCAAGCCCCGTCCTGCCAGGCAGCGATCTGTCCCGCATGTCCGGACCAAGCCCCGGTCGGCGCGGCCGGGAGGATCCAGCGCTGGCCTTCGACCGGGCTTCCGGGCGGTGAGGCCAGCGCCATGCTCTGGACGGTGACCTGCACCAATGCATCCAGACGGCGCAGGGCTTCGTTCACGGTGACATGTTTCTGCGACTGGTTCGCCGCGAGATAGGGCAGAACCAGGTTGGGCGTATCCGCCATGGGAAATCTCCTAGGGGGTGAGGATGGCCTCCGACGGCGCGCCACGGCCCAGCTGGCCGTTCTGGAAAACGCGCAGGCGCAGGCTGGTTACCGGTGCGCCGAAATCGGCGGCCTGCATTGCGGCGGTATAGGTCCACGCGGCAACAGGCAGGCCGGTGACCGTTCGGATCACCGATCCACCGCCGTTCAGGATCTCGACGTCATAGGTTTCCGAAGCTTCGCCCAGCGGCACTTCCGGCGCGTTCCAGCTGTCGCCTGCAAGCGACCTGGTTCGGCGCAACCAACTGATCGCGACGTCGCCCGATCCTTGCCAAGCGCCCTTGATCCGCACTGGGCTCCAAGGGCGCAGACCCCGACCTTGCGGCGTGAACGCCAGCGCTAGATTGATCGCATCACCGGCGGCGCGGCCGACTGGACCGATCCGCCAATTCCACGGCATGCCCAGTTCCGCCTCGGTTACCGGCAGCGTCACCAGCGCAGAGTTCAGAAACACGATCCGACTGCCGATCGAAGCCAAGGGCACGATGGCGTCTTCGGTGCCAGATTGGCCGCGCAGGAGGCGCGTCAGTCTCCAGCGGCCGGTCGAGACGATGGTGGCGAGGCCGAATTGCAGCACTTCCCAGATGCCCGACGCTGTTTCCAAGGCCAGCGCGTTTGTGCCTGCGAACAGCTGCTCGTCGGTCACGCTTTGCAGCGATCCGGACGAGATATCGACCAGCAGTGAATTCGCCAGATCGAAGCGCCAGGACGGGCCAGCGGCAAGGATGGCCGCCAGCGTTCCGAACTGGGAAGGGACAGGAGCCGTGGAGAAGAACGAGAACCCGTCCGATGAAGCACTGCGCCAGATTGCGGCCTGGCCATACCACGGCGAAGCGGCAACCCCCGCCAAGGGGCGATAGGCAGCGACGTCCTCGCTCAGTTGCGGCAGGTCGAGGATTTCCGCATCCGGGGGCCCAAAGACCACCGGAACGGCAGTCGAAACGCCCCGTGACGGACCCTCTGGCAAGCCGTAGACCGTCTGGTCCCGTCGCGAAGCTTCCACCCGCCGCGCTTCGCCATCGGCGATCTGGGTCAGCGCGAAATCCAGCCTGCGGCCGTCGTTTTCGACCGAGACGACATCGGTCGGGTCGAGCGCCAGGCGCGAAGGCGGCAGGGCGAAGGTCGCGGTTTCGCGGCCAATCCAGGCCTCGAACAGCGCGCGGCGAGCATTGCGATCTGCAGTTGCGGGAGGATGGGCAATCGCGAATTGCTCGGCCTGCACCCTCACACTGTCGACCGTCACACGGCGAGCCTCCACTGTGACCGCCTCATAGTCCTCGTCCGCTGACAGCATCCGCCATTTCAACACTCGCGGCAGTTCCGTCTCTTGTCCCCGGGTGAACTCGATGTCCTCACCGTCGGGCCGGTCGGCGGCGACCAGATCGGCGGCGGTGATCGTGGTCAGAGAGGTGCCGCGCCGCGGAACGAAGCGCAGCAGCCCCTGACTTTCCACGGCATCAAAACCGAAATAGCGGGCCAGCGGCGCGATGGAAGCGCGCGGGCTTTCGAGAGCCGCGATCACGAAGCCGGGCACGGCATCGGCCAAGCGCGAGACATCGAGCGCATCCGGATCGATCCCCGACCGTGCACAGATCGACCGCACCAGATCCCCGAGGCTGGCGTTGCCCAATCGACCGTTCAGCCAATGCCCAACTTCCCAATTGGCGGTGTCACCCCATACATCGCTACGGCCCGGCCAGGCGGGATAGGGCCGCCCATCCCAACACCAGACCGCGCATTCCCCCATGTCGATCATCGGAGCCGAGTAGATGGTCGAAATCGGATTGTGGGCGGTGTCCGACCAATAGCCGATGAGCGCTTCCAGATATTGGCGCTGGATCGCATCGTCCCGCGCGCCGGAGGAGAAATACGGCAACTCGCTTTCAGAACTCTTCGGGTCGAAGAAGACGTTCGGCTGATTGGTGCCCTTTTCGACCGCAGGGCATCCGATCTCGGTGAAGCGGATCGGCTTTGACTGCGCCACCCATGCCGTGGTGCTGGTACTCTCGACGCCGCCTGGACGGTTCTTGTGGGCGCTGGACCACCAGTTGCGGAAATCCTTGGGCCGGAAGACCCAAGACTTGCCATAGCCGCCATCGCTGATCGGCGTCCGAGTTTGCGTGTTCCGCGCGGCGTCTGAGGCGTAGAACCAATCGAAATATTCGCCGCCCTCGATGTTCGATTGCAGATAGGCCGGGTCATGAATGCCCGACCAACTCCCCGAGGCATCGAGATGGCTGGTGCCGTCGCGCCAGTCCGACAGCGGCAGATAGTTGTCGATGCCGATGAAATTGATGTTGGCGTCGGCCCAGAGCGGATCGAGGTGGAAATAGATGTCGCCGGTACCATCGCCGGGCTGGTGGCCGAAGTATTCGGACCAGTCGGCCGCATAGCCGATCTTCGTGACAGGACCGAGGATTGCACGGCAATCAGCGGCAAGGGTTTGAAGTGCGGCAACGGCGGGATAGGTGCTGGCCCCAGATCGAGCGGTGGTTAGCCCGCGCAGTTCGGACCCGATCAGGAAGCTGTCGACGCCGCCCGCCGCGACGCAGAGCTTGGCGTAGTGCAGGACCATTCGGCGATAACCCCATTCGGATGGCGAGCCAGTCCAGGTGATCGTCGTGCCGCTGACTGAGAAATTGGCGGCCGCTGCCGACCCGAAAAATGCCGAAACTTGGGTTGCCGCCGCCCCCGTCTTGTCCACGGTGCCGCTCTGCCCCGCAGCGGGGGAGACGGTGATCCTGCCGCGCCAGGGATAGACAGGCTGACCCGGCGTCGCCGCATTGGCGCTATAAGGATTCGGCAGGGTGTTCCCCGCCGGGACATCCATCATCATGAAGGGGTAGAAAGTGATGCGCTTGCCCCGGGCTCGCAGGTCCTGGATCGCCTGCACCACCGCGAAATCCGTTGGCGTGCCACCGAAAGCGGCGGCACCACTCACCTGACTGATCAGTTGCGCCGCGGTGCGGGTCACGCCATTTACAGCCCATGACTTCGGCGATGTGGTCTTGGTGGTGGTCTCCACGCCTGGCTGGATCAGGCAGGACCCGGCACGCAGATCGGTGCCGAACCAGCTGACGACCAGCGATACGCTCTCGAGATTTGGTGCCACCTGTTCCAGGTTGTCCAGAGACGCGGGCAGGTCGGCTTTGCCGAAGGTGCTGTTCTGGTTCTCGGGGACCGTCGCGCCACCCGAGGAACGGGTAATAGTCTCGGTCGCATAGACAAATTCGCCAGCGCCCGGGATCAGGTTCACCGCCCGGATCAGGTTCTCGGCGGACCCATCGGCCAGCGTTGGCCGGATCACCTCGAAGGACAGTTGCGGGATGCGGTTGCCGAACTTCTCCAGCGGCAATTCCTCGAAGACGATGTAGGCCATGCCCCGATATGCGGGCGCATTGCCCGCGCCCATCTTGGCACTGATGAAGGGATCGGGCAGTTGCGTCTCGGTGCCGCTGTAAACGCGCCAGACCGCACCTGGCAGATCAAAGGGCTTGCCATCGGCCCAGATGCGCCCGATTCCCGAAATCGGCCCTTCGCACAGGCCGACCGCGAAGGAGCAGGAATAGGTGTAGGTGGTCGTCTTGACCTCGCCGCCGCCACCACCCTTGCCGCTTCCGCCTTGGGTGGTCGTTGTCGACTTCTCGAGGAAATCCGTGGCCCAGAAGATGTTGCCGCCGATCTTCATCCGCCCATAGACATTCGGGATGACCGACCCTTCGGTCGAGGAGGTGACGCGCAGGCTCTCCAGCCGCGCCCCTTCCGAAATCTGGTTCGGTGCGAAAGAGGCGATGATCCGGCTGTCGATGATAGTGCCGATGATCGACCCCGCTGCCTGGCCAATGACGGCACCGGACAGCCCCAAGATCGTGCCGCCAAAGCCCGCACCGATCGAGGCGCCAGCAGCAGCCAGAACGATGGACGCCATCAGAACACCTCACGGGAATTGGCTGGTGCGGCGCTGGGCGCTGCCGGAAACAGGAACGCAAAGCCCGCTCGCCGCGCCCATGCCGGGGTGAACGCTTCCTCGACCACGCCCGACCGGTCATAGGCGTGGATCAGGCTGGGGCGCATCACGCTGGCGCCGAGGATGCCGCAGTGCTTGGCAGGCACGCCCGTGACCATCCGGAACAGGATCAGGGAGCCGGGCCCGGCATCACCCAGCGACACCTCGATCAGGGCCGCCCGAGCGGCTTCGGCCAGGACTTCGCGGCGACCTGCCTCGCCCCAGTCGCGGGAATAGGGCGGCACTTCCCAAGGCTCGTCGCCATGCAGGGCCCGCCAAATGCCGCGTGCCAGGCCAAGGCAGTCGCAGCCGACGCCCTGCACCGAGGATTGGTGCAGATAGGGCGTGCCAAGCCATGCGCGTGCGATGGCCAGCACGCCCGAGTGATCGGCCGGGGTCCGGGTGATGGCGGTCATGTGGAGTTCCGTCAGGTAAGGGGCGCGCCGTTGTTGGCATCGCCCTGATTGGGATAGCGCAGCACGGCTTCTTCACCGGGCATGTGGGGGAAGCCCCGGAAGTTCACGCCGTTGCCGAACTTGGCAGAGCAAGTCGCGAACTGCTTGTCGCAGCCCGCTCTGGCGATGAAGGCATCGCCGATTGCGATCGGCCGCACTGGTGCTTCGAACAGCATGATGGCGCCGCTGGCGAAGGAGGCGATCTCCGCTTTGCGCCCGGCATTGGCCCCGGCCGTCCAACTGATCACACCAAGGGTGAAGGTGTCATTGGCGAAGCTGCTCAGCGCGGCGGCCGTGAACCCCCGACTTCCTGACAGAGTCGCCACAGTTCCTGTCGCTGACCAGAGCGGCGAAGACAGATTGACGCCGCAGCGCGCATCGCCCAGATCGGCATCGCAGGAGAACTGATAGGTCCGCCCGACCGTCTGGTTCAGCCAATGCGCCAGGGATCGCACCTCGGCCACGAAACTCGTCCGCCCCCGGCGAATATCCCCGAGGTTGCCGCGCCGCATCAACACGCGCTGGTCGGTCGCCGCCCAGTTGACACGCCAGACCTCGACCTCGGCATTGTCCCAGCGCCCGTCCAGGATGTCGGTCTCGGTGATCCGATCCGACGATAGCGCGCCCTCGACATCCTGCGCATCGACCGAAAAATCCTGCGCCGCGCGGATCTCGGAAGGCACAAAGCCACTCTCCGGTTCGAACGTCGTGCCAGCGAAGGTCAGGGTCAGATCGTGGTCGGTGAAACCGAACACAGCCCCATCGCTGCGCGTGATCTTCCAGCACCAGGCCAAGGTGGTGGTGCCGGAATCCATATGGGCCTGCAGCCCGGAAGGCAGAGATTTCATCTGCGGACCTCGATCAGTGGGATGGACGTGATCGAACCGAGGCGCTCGATGTCGAGCGTGACGGGCAGATCGTCGGTGTCAAAACGCACCGGCACATCGAATTCGAAACCGGCCGTCAGGTTCGCCCCGACCGATGGCGGGCTCAGGAAGGTCACCACTCCGGTCGAGACGTCGGCGGTCCATCCTGGGGCACCACCTGTCCAGGCTGGTTCGCGCAAGCTCGCGCCGAGGATGGTGACGATCTGCCCCGCCGTGCTGTTGCCAGCACCAAGGAGGCATCCGGTCAGCCCAACGCCGACGACGATGTCAAAAGACCAGAGCCAGAAACCGCCGCCGAGATCGGTGACAACGAGGTTAGACACCGCTCCGCCATTCTGGTTGAAGATCGCGGGCGCTGCGAAGGTACCCTTGATGCCGCTGTCGAGGTTTCCCGGCTGCAGGCGCAGGTTCAGGCGCGCATCGGGAGACCCACCTGCCTTGAACCAGACCTGTGCTCTGTACTTCTTGCCCTGCTGAACCGGGACCGAGGCGTGTTGGCGCAGGCCTGCGCCGGTTGTGCCGAGATCATAGGCAGCAGTGAAGCTGCCATAGGTCACTGCGCTGTTCGCCCCAAGGGCCCCGGTGTTCGACCAGGTGACCGACTGGAGATTGCTGCCCGACGACAGCAGTTCTGGCCCCTGAAGCGTCAGGATCCCAGCCTGCACAGTCCCTGCGACAGGCTTCAGGATCGTGCGCGTCCACGTCTGCCCGCCCGAGGTGTAAAGCTTCTTCAACTGGAAGGTGGTCGTGGTGCCATCGCCAGTGCCAAGGGGCTGGTCGAAGGCGGTGATCGTGGCCGACGGCAGGCTGGATTTGTAATCCGCCCAGTCCTTCCAGCGAAACCCGCGCAGGCGACCGTTGCGCGCCTCAAAGAAGGCGATCACTGCCGCCAGATCATCGGCGCGCCGGATTCCGTAGGCGGCATCATAGGACCGCCGAGAATTTGCCCACGATGCGTTCCGTTCCTCGTCGCCCGAAGCGAGCGTCACGATCTGGGTGCGGCGTTGCGGTCCGCCGCGCGCGCCCCGGCTGATCATGTCGGGAAACCGCACTTCATCAAAGGCCATCAGAAAGCCCTCCGTCCAAAAGCTACCGCGCGGGCGATGTCGCTGGCCACCTGCACGCGCGATTGCCGGAAGCTCTGGGCGTCCCTAGCGTTGATGGTCACGGCAATGTTCTGGCCGCCGTTGCCCTGTTGCGATTCGCCTTGCGCGGCCAATTCACGGCGCGACAGGACCCGCTCGCCCTTTTGGAGGATGGCGGGCACTTCGTCGGGCCGAAGTCCGGCCCAGCCGCCCGAATGCATGCGCGGCGCACCAGCGAAAGCCAGAGCCGGGATCATTCGGCTGGAGGTGGTGCTGCCGACCATGCCGCCCGTATGCAGGACGCGCGCGAAGATGCCGCCGATGCCGCCCAGCGCGCCGGAAAGCATGTCGGCGATGGGGCCGAGCACGGATTTCCGGACAGCCAGTTTGGCGAGATCTGCCAGGATCGACGTTACAAGATCGCCGAAGTTCAGCTTTCCGGTCTTCACAAACTCCCCCACCGCGTCCTCAGCAGACTGGAAGGCACCGACCAGCGCTTGGCCGACATCGGCCCCGATGTCCTTCGCCTTGCTAGCGTAATCGGAGAGGGTAGCGGTTACGGCGGCCCAGCCGGACTTGGCAGCGTCGGCACCTGCAGCGGTAGCGTTGCCCGCTGCCGTTCCCGCAGCCCCGGCGCCGTTCAGGGCGTCGGTGGTGTCGTCGGCGGCTGTGGTGGCGGTGTCGAGCGCCGCCGCCCCGTCCGTTCCAGCCTTGGTCATGGCGTTCTGCAGCGCTTGCCAACTGGCGAGAGGTCGTGTCGCGGCATCAGACAGCATTCCCGAAGCCTCGGTGTAGGCAGCAGCGCGGTCGCGGGCATCGCTTGCCATCGTGCCGAGCCCAAGGTCGGGCGTCTCGAGATAGGTCCTACCCATCGCGGCCTTGAACGCATCGGCTGCGGCGGCACCGGCGGCAGTTGCCGCCCCGGCGAAGGGATTGTCGACCCGGCCCAAAGTGACCGGATCGAGCGTGCCGATCTGGATTCCGCCCTCGCCGGTGGCCCAGTCGGGCAGCATGTCGAGCGCTGCATTCAGGCCGGAAATGAAGGTGTTGATCCGGGTGACGACGCCGTTCAGCATCGCCTCTACTCCGCCGATCAGCCCGTTCGCAGCTTGGAACGCGAAATCGGCGATGGCTGACGGCAATGCCGCCCAGATCGCCTTCACAGCATCAAACGCCCCCTGAAACACGCCGGTCGCGGAATTGCCGAAGCCGACGACGGCCACCAACGCGCCTTGCATCGCATCGGCAACAGTCGCGGTGATGCCTGACCAGCTGGCGCTGAGGCTCGCGACAACAGCATCGACGCCTAACCCGATCCGGCCCCAGACCTCGCTGGCGAGATCAGACAGCAAGCCGAGGGCTGCGCCAAACCCGCCAGCGCCCTCGACCAGCTTGGAGAACTGATAGACCAGTTCCCCGGCTCCTACGATCAAAGCGCCAATGCCCGTGCGGATCAAAGCGCCTTTCAGCACCGTGAGTGAGAGAGAAAACCCGCTGACACCGAGTGCTGCGGCCCCCAAGGCCATGACAAACCGCCCTGCGAAGAAAGTGGCGAAAGCACCGGCGATGCTGGCGATCTCGCCGATATGATCGCCGAGGAAGGCGATGCTGGTCTGGAAGATGCCACCCTTCCGCGTGGCATCGGCCAGGGCGTTGGCCACCGTTTCCAGCGCGGGTGCAACGGCAACGGTCAACTGGTTGGTCAGCCCAAGCCAGACCAGCCCAAGCCGGTCAATGGCATCGCCGGCGGTTCGGATCTGATCGGCATCCTGATCGGAAACCGCGACTCCGAAGTCGGTGATGTCCTGGGACGCCTGGCGCAGGTTGGCACTGTCGATCCGGCTGAAGGCGAGGGCCGCCTTGTCCCCAAACAGCGCAGAGGCGACAGCCGCCCGCTCGGCCGGGGGTACGAATTTAGTCAGGGCATCCTGAATGGCCACGATGCGCTCATCCAGCGGCAGCGCCTGCAAATCGGTGGCCGTCAGGTGCAAGCGTTTGAGGGCGTCGACCGCCGTGCCGGTGCCGCCCGCCGCATCGGACAATTTGAGTGTCAGCTTCTTGGTGGCGGCCGTGATCTCGTCCATCGAAACGCCCGCGAGGTCGCCCGCGAAGGTCAGCACCTGAATGCTGCGGGTCGTTGTGCCAAGCGACTGCGCGAGATTGGCTTGCGCGTCGATGGTCTCGAGGCCCGACTTGATCATGGCAATGCCAGCAGCTGCTGCGGCCGCGACGGCAACGGCGGCCGCGATCTTCACCCTTGTTGCGAAGGCCGACAGTCTGGCATTGGCCAGTTCGGCTTCCTTCGAGATCCGGCCGAAGCCCTTTGCCCCGGCATCGCCCACACCTTCCAGTTCCGCCCGCACCTGTTTGCCGCCGACCGCCGCGAGGCGGACGCTCACACGCTTTTCAGCCATCCTCGGCTCCGATCTTTTCGTTGATGCGGCGGACCATCACCGCCTCCAGTTCCGGCAACAATTCGGCCGCCACCATCAGGTTCAGGCCCAGCGCACGAGCCAACGCCATAGCCGCACCCATGTCCCAACCGATGACCGCCTTGCCCGCCACGCGCATTTGGCCACCGAGACGAGCGACCAGGTCCCAGACCTGCCAGCCGTCGTGGGTTTGTGGCTGGTTCACTCGTGCCGGGCAGTCCGGGCACTGGCTTCCGCAGGCCGCGCAGTAGCTGTCGCCCCCACCGAAGTGCCAGTCGGCAAGGGCGCAGAGGCGTTTTTTTCTGCGTCCAGCAGCATGCCGCGGCTGACGTAGAGGAGGTTGAACGCCTCAAAGATTGGCCAGAGCGACAGCAGGGCGTCGATGCCGTCGGGGGTAACGGGGAGGACATTGCCCTCAGCATCGCCGACGCCATCCCAATCCACCACGGCGCGGCGGGCGAGCGCCCCGGCGAAGATCGCGGCCCGGGCGTCATTGCTGGAATCGGGATCCAGATCCTGCACGGCAGGATCGGCGCGGGTGGCCACCATTAGCGCGGTGGTCAGCGGCAGCAGTTTCAGCCGCACGCCATGGCCAAGGTCGAGCCAGTGCGGCTCCGGGGAAAGTTCCAGGCGGATCATCAGTAGGTTCCAATGCTGTTGACGAGGACGACGGTGCACATCCGTGCGGGGGAGGTGGCGAGGGCCGCCTGCCAGTCGAACGATGCCTGCACGCCCTTCGGACCTTTGACCTCGATGCGCGGTCGCGGCAGATAGACCGCATGGGCAGTCAGGGTCAGGCTTTCGCCGCTGGCCAGCACATAGGAAAACTCCAGTGCTGCTGCCGTGCCATTGATCGCTTGGGTCAGGAGCGTCGTGTCAGCGAACCGCACCTCGATCTTGCCGGTCAGCGCCGCGATGGTCGGGTCCGCGCCGTCGATCTTGGCGTCCGAGCGGATGGTCTCTATCCGGTCGAGGTTGTTGGCATAGGTCAGATCCGCAGAGACAATGTTGCCCAGCGCCACCCCATCGCGCTTGATCGCCCCGTTGAAATGGCCAAACCGTTTCAGGGCGATGGCGGCTGGTGTGCCTGCGGCCGTGGCCCCGGCGATGGCCTCGCCCTGTGCCACCAGCATCGCCTTGGCACCGAGCAGCCCGGAGCGTTCCATCGACCAGGACAGAGCATCAAGGACGCAGCCGGAATACATCGCAAAGCGCGGCACCTCAGGCATGGCGACTTCGATGGACATGCTGGGCAGGTTCCAACCGCCCGACATGAAGGTGTGGGCGTTCAGACCGCCGGTCAGGGTGGCACCCGAGACAGTGCCGTTTGATGCGGGTGAAAGTGATGCCGCCAGAGTGAAGCTGTTCCCCGCACTTCCGAGGATATCATAGACCATCGTCAGCGCCGTCGCCGTGCCGGTGTAGGTCGCCAGCGCTACGCCCGGAACCACGCTGGCGTTCAGGGCCACGGCCAGCGCAGTCACGGTAGCGGCGAGGTTGGCACCGATGTTGACCTGGTTGCCCGTCGCGCCGGAGGCCACGAAGGTGAAAGCCGTGCCGTTGATCGTCAGCGTGCTGTTGACGGCGGGCTGCGCCGAAAATGTGATCGACCCAGTTGCGGCCACGGTGCCTGCTGTCGTAGGCGCCCCGAAAGCCGCCTTCAGCCAGAAACCGAAGCCCACAGCGTCGATCGGCACCTCGACGTCGCCATCGGTGGTGATCGCATCAAGCAAAGGCGCGCGAGGATCGCGGCCATAGCCCAGCAGTTCGGATGCCAGCAGCGGTTGCTCGGCCGCCAACGAGGAGGTGATGAAGGGCATCTGGGTAAACCCCGATCCCGGTGGGGTGCCGTAAACAGACTCGAACGCAAGCGCCATCTGCGCCCGCGCTCCTTGTGCGCGTGCCATATTGGTCTCCTGTTGTGGGTTGGATCAGGCCAGCGGATCGGCCAGCGAATAGTGCAGGACCACCGTGACGACGGCGGCCTTCAGGCTGGCCGCACCTTCGACGGGCAGGTCAACCGGTCGCGGTGCTTCCGCCTCGACCCAATCGCAAAGCCCCCCCAACGTGCGGTCGGTGGCCAGCGCGGTGCCAATGCTGGCGCAGAGCGTGTCGAAGGCGATGTCACGCGCGGTGCCCTGCACGACCGCTTCGATCTCGGCCCGGTGCTCATAGTGGTAGGTCAGTGGGGACAGCGTGACCTCAGGTTCGCCCGGTTCACCATCGCGAAGGATCAAAAGGCCGGCTGACGGGATGCGCTCAGGCAGGACGTCCCCGCGCAGGGCGGTGGCATCAAGAGTCTGCAGACGCGCATGCAGTGCGGTGAGGATGATTTCACGGGGCGTGGGCATATTCTGTTTCGATACCTTCTTGTCATAGCTAATCCAAACTGTACCATGCAATCAATTTATCGCTCTGAGTAAGTGAAAGAAGTGAGTCGAATGAATGCAAGAGCGAAGCCGATCCGAATCTTCTACTCTTGGCAAAGCGATCTGCCGTCCAAATTTACCCGCACCGCAATAGTTCGGAGATTGGATGAATTTTCCAAATCGTTCACTCAAAGACTGCACATTGACGAAGCTACGCGGGATGAGGCGGGCAGTCCAAACATCCCACAAACCATTCTGGAGAAAATTGGAAAATCCGACATATTTATTGCGGATGTTACAACAATCAATGCTGGTGACAAATCCCGGAAATGCCCTAATCCGAATGTTGTATTTGAACTTGGGTACGCAGTTCAAATTATGGGTTGGTCGCGAATAATACTAATCTTTAATACTGCCTATGGATCACTACCTGACGATCTTCCCTTCGATTTTGATCGACACAGAGTCAGCAAGTATTCTCTGTGTGAAGCCAGTCCAAAGGGTGCCGAAAATCATCTAGGCTCCCTGCTTAAGACTGCATTGAATTCAATTATCTCAAGTAACCCGAAAAGACCGTCTGAGTTGGCTGGCCTCACTGAGCAACAACTCCGATACAACAGAGATGTTAAAGCGCTAGAGTGGGCACTCGAGGAAATGCACTTACCCACGATCGACGATCACATAGAAAGTCTGCCGCATATGTTTCCTTACCGGTCGCTCCATTTTTTTGAAGGATTGAAGGGTGTGGTTCTCGGCAATAGCCTCTTTCATCTCAATGACAAGAAACTTTCTGTGGCTTTCAAGAATTTTGTGCGCGCTTGGCAAGAAACTGTGCGCCATGACAACGAGTACCATTTGAATAACGGAAGCACGTTTGTGATATTCACCAATCCAGGCGACGCCCCGCTGCCTCCCGAAAGGGAAGTGGTTTGGCAGGCGATAGATGCCGCGCGTGCAGAGATGCAGTCGAGTCTTTCATACATTCTAAAACGAGTAAGAAAGGACTTTCCTAGTATAGACCTTCGGGAGACCAGCAAGCATGCTTGGGAGGACTACCGGCGTCACCAGGAATAAATCTATTCGTTCCATTGGACGACAATTCTCTGCGGAAAGCGGTCCGCCGCCCGCTCGGCATCCCGAGCAAGGTCCAGCCGCTTCGGCAGTTTGACCTGCGGCACCAGTAGGAAGATGGGCATGGTCGCTACGCCAAGTCCGGCTTTTGACTTGGATGCCACTGCCCGGCCCTTAGTGTTCAGTCGCCCTTCCGCCACCAGCAGGCTCGGCCCTATCCGGCGATAGATGAACCGCAAACGCAGGCCGGTGCGGCGCTCCCATTCGCCCGGGGTGATCTTGCCGCCCCGCGTGGACTTGCCCGCCGCAGGCGTCGGGATCGCGAGCCAAAATCCGTTCTTTGAGCGGATCAACGGGCCGGTGTCATGCGCGCCGACGATGACCGGCGCATTCGACCAAACCAGCGTAGCGGCGTTCAGGCTTTCCCCAGACTTCGGGAAGTTGGCGGCGCGGATCGAATTGGCAAGGCGCATGCCCAAGCCCGCGCCGGTTATCTGCGCCCGCCAGGCGGATTTCAGATTGGTGCCTGCCTGCCGCATCGCGGCGGAGACGGCACGTTCCCCGGCGAGGACTTCCTCCCGCATCATGGCGACGATCTCGGGCGTGATGTCGATCTTCAGCTTCATGTCGGGCGCAGATCCACGGTCCACACCAGGCGCTCACGGTCCCGCACCGGTTCGCCCTGGATCAGGAAGGCCTCGCTGTCGATCTCGATCCGGTCGCCAGGGCGCGGGTTCGGCACCTCGGAGATGCGCACGTCGATACGGGTGGTCTGCGACCAGAGCCGCGCATCTCCGAAGTCCGAGATGGAATCGGCGCGCCGGGCGATGACGCGCAGCAGGACGGGTGCGCCGCCATCGGATGTGTAGACCGCGTCGCGCCCGATGTTCGGGTCAGCGAAAAGGGCCGCCACCGCAGCGCCCAATGCCGTCACTGGAACGTGCCGTTCAAGCGAACGCGGCCGATCAGGTCCGTGGCCCCGCCTGCCACGACGTCGGTCGCCACGCCGATCAGAGTGTTCGACGTCAGAGTCTTGGTCGTGTTCTTTGCCGTGTTGTCCCAGTAGATCTTGTCGCCCACGGCCCAAGCCTGCGAGGCGACCTTCTTCAGATCGTAGACGCCCTCAAGGGCGGTTTCGACCGGATCGCCGGAAGCGGCGGTGCCTGCGGCAACGCCGAAGATGGCGCCGACGAGCAACCCATCGCCGGAGGTAACAGCATATGGCGCGGTCAGGGTGATGGTATTGCCGGGCTGGACATAATTCTTCATATCGAAGATCCTTTTGCAAAGATGAAGGGCGGCCCAGTAGGACCGCCCCATGGTTTCGTTGTTGCGAAGGTGCTTAGCCGTATAGAGGACGATCCAGCCCGAACCTTGGGGACATCTGCCAAGACGCCATCTCTTCAAAGAATGGCCGCCATTGAGCTGGTCCGCCCATGTACTTGAGCTGCTCAATGCTTAGGGCGATTTCATCTTCTGGGTACTGGCATCCCATACGAAGTCGATCCAGAAGCAAGAACTGGTAGAGGTGGATCCATGCCCTATCTGACAGTTCGAAGCTGAGTTCTTCGGTCACATAAGCGCCGTTTCCACGATCATACTCGTACATCCGCCGATGCAGGCCTTCGAAAAAGGCTTCCATGACTTCGTTGAGCTTGGCGACAGGAAGGCCCGTCGCTCTCGCTGTTTCGCCCATCAGCGACTCACTCGGATCACTCATTGGCAGCATCTCCCATTGCTCGGCTCCATCGATACTAGACAGTTTACAACTGGACTAGTTGGGCGATCTTACGCGCCGGGGTTCTTGTAGAGGCCGCGCCAGTCGATGGCCTTGGCGCCGAAGTCGAGGCGGCACTTGATCTCCACCCCATCCACATCGAAGCCGTTGCGGGTCTCGATATAGGCGCCCTGCTGGCCTTCCAGATAGGCGTATTCGATGGTGTCGATCTGGTTGGGGCTGGCCGCCAGATACCAGGCGGTGGCGCTGGCGGCATCAAGGCGGGGCTCGCTGATCGGCGAGAGCGTCCGGATCGACTGTGGCACGACCTTGGTGCTGTCGGCGGGGACGAGGTTCTGGGCCACCAGCTGCTCGGCCTTCAGTTCCAGGGCTGCGGGTACGATCAGGAAGGCCGGGCGGATGTTCAGCACGGTCTTCTTGTCGAAGCCCGTCTGCAGCGCCATCGCCGCGCGGGCCGCGCCCACCGCATCGACTGCCAGTGCCGTGCCGGTCCCGGCCAGGTTCTTGTGGGTGGTATGGAACAGCGCGTTGCCGTCGGCCATCGCCGGGTTGGCGGTGATGATGCCCCAGACCACATCACTTTCCAGCTGCGCGATGGAGTTGCCATACATCGCCGGGATCCGGGTGAAGGCGTCCAGATCGTCATTGATCAGGGTCTGACGGGTGATCGCGACCACACGGCCATAGGTCTTGACCTTATAGCTTTCCTTGCTCTCGCCGAGCGTCCCGCGCTTGAACTCGCCGCTTTCGCCGACCTCCAGCAGCTGGGGTGCTTCGCCCAATTGCACCCGGTTCATCGCCTTGAAGTCGGTCGCCAGCACTTGGCGGCAGAACAACATGAAGGTGCGGGGATAGGTCTCGTAGGCCTGCCGCAGGGTCTTGTTGGTGACCGCCGACAGGATTTCGGGGAAGTCGGAGGTGGAATGCAGCGAGCGCGTCGCCACCTCATCGCGCGACAGGCCGCGAGTGTTGACGCCCGCATTGGCCAGGCTCTCGCGAGCCAACTCCAGAAGCGACATGCCGCGGTATTGGCGCGCAGAGTCATCAAGCTGGAACAGCGTCGGGCTGTAGCGGTGCAGGAGCGCGCTGGCCACGGCGTCGCGGCGGGTCACGCGTTCGTCCCGACCGCCGAGCGGGATCGAGACATGCGGGAAGGTCCGGGTCTCGTCCGATTTCGCAGCAACCTGGTCGAGGATCAGGCGGCGGGATTCATCGACGGGGACACCGCGCTTGACCAGATCCTCGGCAAAGCCGCGCTCGAGGTTCAGGCGGCCCGCCAGATCATAGATGGTGGAAACCCGGTCGCGTTCACCCTCGCGGGCCCGGGTGGCGATGGCCTCGGCGTCGGGCGCGGCGGCCGGTTCGGGCACGCGCGCGGTGGTCGGTTCGGAATGGGCCGGGGTCGCGACGGGCGCCTGGCGGGTTTCATGGCTGGCGGGGACATCCCCGGCCACCGTGGTCGTGTTCTCAGGCATGGATGCCTCCTTTTGCATGCGGGTGTCGATGATTTCGAGGGGGTAATTGGCCTGATCTGCGGCGCGCACCTGCGCGCGAGGATCGGCGGGGACGGTCACGAAGCTGACCTCGAGCGGGGTCCATCGCTCGACGATGCGTTGCTCGACATCACCCTTTGTGGCGGGCTCAACCACCTTTACCCGCTCGATGGAATAGCCGACCGAGACATTGCGGATGATGCCGTCGCTGATCAGGCCGAACATGCGATCGGCTGCCTGGTCCAGCCCTTCGCGCGGAAAGCGGATGGTGGCCTTGCCTTCCTTGCCCTCGATCCAGGCGCGTTCGACGACGCCCACCTGCGAATAGGAGGACCAGACCGAATGGCTGTCGAGCGCCGGGGCACCGGCGTTGAGGCGCGTCATATCCACCGCCCGGTCGCTGACCTCAAGGATTTCGTCGAAGGGGACTGATGTGTCCCAGCCGGTCCAGCGTCGGCGCCGGACGGCCGCGCCGGTGGTGAAGACCACGTCGATGGAACGGGCCTCGGCATCGACGGTTGCAGGCAGGATGGGCGCGCGCCGCAGTTGCATCGGCAGGGCGACGGGCGTCGCCATGATGGTTTCGGGCATGGCCCTGTTACTCCTGTGCGGTGGATGGCGATGAGGCCGGATCGGCGGTGGGGTCGGCGGCAGGATCGCTGGTTTGCGCGCTGCCTGTCTTGGTGACGCGGCGCGGGTCGCTGTCGAGAACGATGCCGAGGGCGTCGAGCTTGGCATTGGTGGCGGCGATTTCAGCCAGCACCGCATCCGGATTACGGCCCTGTTTCGCGATCACCTCCGCCAAGGTCATGGTGCCTGAGCGGATCGATAGGAGGTTTGCCATTGCATCCTTCTGCGGATCGACCGCCTCGAACTTCGGCGGCGACCATTCGACCGGCACGTCGGGCGAAGGGATCTGCCCGGCTGCCCATGCGGCTTCGGTGAACCAGCGCCAGACCGGGGCGCAGAACATCGGGATGAACAGCTGCCACTGGACCGCGTCGATCTGGCGGCGGAATTCCACCAGCCCGGCCCGAATCGAGGAATAGTTGACCTGGCTGAGATCGCCGGTCAGCAATTCATAGGGCACGCGGAACCCGGCCGAGATCGTGTGCAGGCTGGCCCGCTTGTATTCGCCGTAGCCGCCGGTGGCGGACGGCTGGTTGAAGCGGATGTCCTTACCGCCCCGGGCATATGCAATCAGGCCCGGCTCAAACTGCTCGACCCGGTTGCCATCGGCATCGACCACGGTGGGTGCTATGCCCTGCTGGGATTCGTCGTCGCCGAAGACGATGGCGGTAACGCAGGCCTCGGTCTTCTTGCGGACCAGTTCGGCCACCTCGTAATCGTCGAGATCACGCAGAGACCGGATCACCGGCGCGCCCCAGGGAACGCCGCGTACCTGCGTGCGCTGCTTTTCATAGATATGGGCGATCTCGGTGGCGGGGACCGGGCGACTTGCCGTCCCACCCCGCAAGCTGCCTTGGGCATCGCCTGGATGGTCGGTATAGAGCCAGTAAGCGCGACGTTTGCCGACCGGGTCGAACTCGATTCCCTGGACGATGCGGGTCGGGCTGGCATCGCCACGTTTGGTCGCGTCGAGAAAATCTGCCTCAAGCACCTGCAACTGCAGCGGCACCGCCAGACCGTCCCCCGCCCGCCGCAGACGGCGGCGCACCAGCACCTCGCCCGCCTCGACGATCTCCCGACAGATCAGCGTCTGCAGCCCGTAGAAATCCAGCTGGCCGTCGGCGTCGCAATCCGCCGTCCAGCGGGTGAACAAAGCATCGACCTTGCGGTCCAGCTTGTCGTCGCCGCTGGCCGCACGGGGCATGATGCCCGAACCGACGATGTTGTTCACCAGCACCGCCACCGCCTTGGCGGCATGCGGGTTGTTCCGCACCAGATCGCGCATCCGGTCCCGCAGAAGCGCCCCGGCCACGCCGATTTCGGTGTCGGCCGAGGACCCCGGCGCGCGCCAGCCCTCCGTTCGCCGCCCCTTCGACGCACCGTCATATCCCCGCGTCAGGGTCTCGAAGGCCTGCCGGGCCAGCACGCGCCGAGCAGCCATGCGCGGGGCGACCGAGGCGATGGCATGGTCCATCCAGTTCGCCGGCATCAGCGATCCCCGCGGGAGAAGCCCGCCAACCCGGCAACTGGCAGCGGCCGCGCGGTCCCAGCGATGGAGCGTTCGATGGTCCGGATGCGTCCCAGCAGATCCTCGGCCGAGCCATAGTCGACGGATTTTCCATCATAGCTGACCCGGGTCGTGCCGCTGGCATAGGCCCGGCGCAACGCGGCCAGTTCGGTTTCCGTCCAGTCGGTCATGTCAGAACCATCCTCCGCGTCGGCCCAGCCAGTCCGACTGCCGTTTTCCCTGGGGTGCGGCTTGTGACCGGTTGACCCGGCCTGCCGCATCCACCGATGTCGGCGCGGCCCCGAGTTGATCCTCGAGATCGCGCCATTTCTCGTCGGTCCAGCGATCCGCGCCCGCGATCCAGGCGGCGGCGCGGGCATAGACCCGGCAATCCAGCGCCTCGTTGCGCTCGCGCAGCTTCTGCCATTCCAGCCGGGCGAAGCCGCGCTTGGTGCGAACCGTCACCAGCTGTTCGGCCACGAACTGCTTCAGCCATTCGTTCTCGACCCAATGCGGCAGGTGCACCGAGCCGGGCGGGAACGCCGCCCCCTCGGCCATATCCTCCTCTGTCGGCCGTTCCTGCCGCAGGAAGCGATAGGTCTCGGCCTTGAAGGTCGACACCGCCACAGTCCAAAGCCGCGCGCCGCGCCGCAGGCGTTTCCCACCCTCGGTCGCATCCACGAAGGTAGGCCCCGAGACCGGGCTTGAACGGTTGAACCCCTCGACGCCTTTCACCGGCGACACCTGCGCAAAGCCTTGCGCCCGCGACCAGGAATAGACCGCCGGGGCCTCATAGCCCGTGTCGATGGCCAGCCGCGCGATGCGAAGATGCGCGCCGCGTTCATGTGGCCATGACCTGTCCAGCAAGGCCGTCAGTTCCGACCACGCGTCGTGCCGGTCCGGCCCGCCTTCGATCACGACGTGATCGACCAGCCAGCTTTCCAGCCCGCGACCCCAGGCCCAGACGTCGACCTCGATCCGGTCCTTCTGCACATCGGCACCGGCGGTCAGGAACAACCCGCCCGCTGGCACGGTGCCGGATTTCCAGCGCTCGCGCCGGTCGTAGAGCCGTTGCCAGTCAGGGGCTTCGCCGGTTTCGACCCAGGTTTCGCCAAGGATTGTGTTGCGAAACGCCTTGATCGCCTCGTCCGACCCTCGGGCCGCTTCCCATGACCGCACGATCCGCTCCCAACTCAGCCAGCCGATGGGCGAGTAAAGCGCCGAGAGGTGATAGCCGACCGTGGCCGGATCAGCGGCAACGGCGGTTGCCCGCCATTCCCCAGCCTCCAGCACCGCCGTCTTGTGATGCTCGCCGATGGGCCGATCACAGCCCTCGCAATGATATTCCGCCGTTTCCGGCTTGCCTTTTTGCCAGCGCAGCCGGTCGAATTTCAGCCATTGCATCGACCCGCAATGCGGGCACGGCACGAAGAACCGCCGCTGGTCGGATGCCTCGTACTCCCGTTCGATCCGGCTCAGCCCACGGATGGTGGGGGTCGAAACCAGAAACACCTTTCGCCGGTGCGCGAAGGTCAGCGAACGGGCCTCGGCCAGCGTGACCGGATCGCCTTCCTCGTCGGCCGAGGCCGGATAGGCATCGACCTCGTCGAGGAAGATGTAGCGCGCTGGGGTGGACCGCAGCCCGACCGCCGAGTTTGCCCCGGTCATGATCAGGATGCCGCCCGCGAATTCCTTGGACAGCATCGTGTTGCCCGCGTCGCGGGATCGCGCCGGTTTGACCCTCTCCCGCAGGTCGGGGCTTTCGTCGATCAGCGGGTCGATCCGCTGGCGAGAGTTGCGTTTCGCCAGTTCCACGGTCGGCTGGACCGCCAGCATCGGGCCCGGCGCCTGGTGGATCGCAAAGCCGATCCAGTTGTTGCCCGCCTCGGTCGCGCCGACCTGTGCCGCCTTCATAAAGACGATGCGCTGCATCTCGTCGCCGGGCGACAGCCGATCCATGATCTCGCGCATGTAGGGCGTGCGCGCCGTGCGATAGCGCCCCGGTTCCGCCGAGGCCCTGCCCGACAGCATCCGGTGCCGGTCCGCCCACTGCGAGACGGTCAGGTCCGGATCTGGCGTCAGCCCCGCGCCCCAGGTGCGCAGGATTTCCGCCGCGCCGTCGAAATCGGTCAGGTCTTCGCCAGTTTCACCGGAAATCGGGCCGGACCTCGGCAAGTTCGTCGAGGTGGGCACGGACATGTTTTTCCAAGGCCTTCTGCATCGCGGCCGGTTCCACGCCCAGTTCCGCCGCCATCAAGGCAGACGACCGGGCGGGCCAGTTCACCCATGCGTCCCGCACCTCGCGCGCCAGCCGGAACACCAGCGACAGCGCCCGGGCCCGCTCGATCAATTCCCCCTTCAGCTTTTGCAGCCGGATCCGCCGCTCCTGCGCTTTCAGTACCTCGTTGGCGGTCTTGGCCTGCAGGTAGGTCGTGCCGCCACCGACCGCTGGCACCGCCAGACCCTGTTCGCGCAAGGTGTCGCCGACGGCGGCAACGGCCGCCTCGGGCACGGGCTTGGGCTTCGGCTCCGGCGGCTTCCTCGTCTTCGACGGGTCGGTCGTTTCCGCCCGGCGCATATCGCTGGCGGCCGCGTTGATGCTGCCATCGGTGAACAGCACAAGCCGTTCGGCCGTCTTCGCCTTCTGGATCGCGCCACGCGACAGCCCGACATGCACGGCGTACTGGCGCTCGCTCATGCCCTGCATTGGCGGCTCCGATTATCGTTCAAGCTCAATAGCTTATCTCGTTGATAAGCTTCGCGAACAGAGCGAATGTCCTTTCAGAAGGACGATGCAACTCACCAAGGAGCCGCCAAGATGACCCGCCGCGCGACCGACAACACGAAAGCCCTCGACGCCTTCATCGGCAAGAAGGCCGAGATCGACGCGATGCTTGCCCGACTTCAGGCGCTCAGCGACGACCATTTCAACTTCGATCCGGAAGCGGTCAATTGGGGCAGCGTCGGCTCGATCAGCAGCGTCGCCAGCGACCTCCGGAAGATCACCGATTTCCTTTTCGGCGAGGGAGAACACGCCGAGTAACCCACCCAGCCATCGCGCCAGCCCCGCCCAGCGGGGCTTGGCCTCGTAGAAGGGAACGCATCCCGCGCGCCCCGATACGGAGACGACGATGACCCAGCTTTCCGACACCCAAGCCCTGATCCTGAGCGCAGCCGCCCAGCGGCCTGAGCGCATCGCCCTGCCGCTACCCGAAAGCCTGCGCGGCGGTGCCGCTGCCAAGGTGGTCGGCGCGATGATCGCCAAGGGCCTCCTTCAGGAGGTCGACGCCGACCTGCGCAAGGGCGAACCCATGTGGCGCGAAACCGGCGACGGCCACGGTGTCACGCTGGTCGCCACCGACGCGGGCCTCGCCGCCATTGGCATCGAGCCCGAGGACACGCACACCCCGCCCGTGGGCGCGACGGACGCGCCGAAAGAGGAAGCCGCGTCCGACACCCCCGCCGAACCCGACGCCGCGCCCAAGGTGCGCACGCCGCGCGAGGGCACCAAGCAGGCCAAGCTGATCGCCATGCTGCGCTCAGCGGAAGGCGCGACCATCGAAGAGATCACCGCTGCCACGGGCTGGCAATCGCACACAGTGCGCGGCGCGATGGCCGGGGCACTGAAGAAGAAGCTCGGGCTCGAAGTGACATCGGAGAAAGTCGAAGAACGAGGGCGCGTTTACAAAATCCCTGCTGCCTGATGCACCCGACCCTGACAAAGCTGTTGGCCGCCGTCCCGCCGGGGCGGCGGTAAATCATCCCCGTTCAAGCGCAAAATCGATGCGAAGGGTCCCTTGCGAATTTGCAGAGTGCATTCGGCGATTTAATAGTATCTCGTGTAGTCAGCCCCAAAGTCTGCGAGATCAGCAAGTTCGTGGAGAACGCGAATTGACAGCCCTAATAGAGCCATTATGCGCTCTGGGTCATCCCAGCCATCATCGCCATGCTTGCCGTCGTGAAAGAGGTTGTTGCGTACTGTCTTCAGTAGCGTGACCACTTGCCGGAGATCTGAAGGCTGATCCTTATAAGTGACCGGTACGAACTCTAGTTCGTGCTGTCCGACAATTTGACATTTGGGGTTCTGAGCAATGAGCGAACTGCCGTCTTGACTAAGCTCGTATTGGCCTTCGAACTTCTTGATGAAGTCTGTCCAGTCCGGCTCAGCGCGCGCCCCGATGGCTTTTGACTTAAGGAATCTTCTCTCCTTGAGTGCAAATTCAAATCTCGAGAACCAATAAAAGAACTCGAACACATGGCTGCGAAGATTGGCGTCTACATTCTCAAGCTGCAACTATCCCTCCTGATCGCACTATGCTGCATCCAGCTACACTCATAAGCGATAGCACGCCACGTGGACTTTGCTTCATCAAACTCCCACCATGCCCCTCCGGCCATCGTCTGCCCCCTTGGGCATAGCCAAACAACGTTACCGCATGCGGATCGCCTCGAACAGACGCCGCAGGAAGTATGACCGCGCGATGCTCACTACTGTGAAAACCGCGCCCATCTTCAGGTTCTGGGCCAACGTCGTGTGCAGCCCGAAGACCGGGAAGATCAGGATCTGCGTCACGACCGCGACGCCGTAGCCGACGATCACGTTGGCGACCGCTTCGACCAGCGACATGAGGCGGGATTGCTTCATGCCGCCACCTCATCCATCGGCCAGCAATTCAGCTGCCAGAGTTCGCAGCGCATGCGCTGCAACCAGGGGGACCACGCCGTTGCCACAGAGGCGAAGCCGGTCCACCCGGTGGGCCAGCCCATCAGCGCCTCGACGAACAGCGGGTTCAAGGTCCGGCGCACATCGCAGGTATCGCTCCCAGCCATCGGCGTCACCAGGACCTGGCGGCCAAGCAGGCCGTTCACCGGCGTGTTCGCCAGTGTCGTCGCCCCGTCCTTGTGATCGCGCGCTGTCGGCGTCATCCACATTCCCGCTGCATGGGTCAGATCGGCCGTCCGACGATTGCCCGCGCTTGGCTTGCAGCCGTCCTTCGCCATCGGCGTTGGCCAGTCCCGCGCCATCCGGTCCAGACCCTTCTCGTCGCGCCTCTCTCCACCCCGACTGCGGAAACTGTCGATCTGCGGCGTCGGCCACAGGGCTGCCGTCGTCGCCAGGTTCATCCCGTGCTGCCCCGCTTCCTGCGAGGGCGTCGGCTTCGTCTGCCGGTTCTCGTTGGCGCTGGCCCTCGGCGTCGGCCAGAGGCGCAGCAGTTCGGTCCGGTTCCCGCCACTCGACCGGGTGCCAGAGCAGGCGCGCGGGTTCGGCCAGGTCGTCGCCCTCGCGGATGGCAAGGATGAAGAGCCGCTCACGCTTGTGGGGCGCGCCGACTTCCGCCGCCGTGAAGAGGCCTGCCGCAAGGCGGTAGCCCATGCCGACCAATCCTGCGGCGACTTCGGGGAAGCCGAGGCGGAGATGATGGGCGACATTTTCGAGGAACACGAAGGGCGGTTTGATTTCGCTGATGATGCGAGCAACGTGGGGCCAGAGGTGGCGCGGATCGTCTGCGCCACGGCGCTTGCCCGCGACGGAGAACGGCTGGCACGGATAGCCCGCAGTAACGATGTCCACCGCGCCACGCCAAGGGCGGCCGTCGAAGGTTCCAACGTCGTCCCAGACAACAGCCTGATCCAGGGACGCGTCTTCCATCCGCGCCACGAGAGTGGCTGCGGCGAAGGTTTCCCGTTCGACATGGCCCACAGCACGATATCCGGGAAGGGCGATGGCCAGCCCGAGGTCGAGCCCGCCAGCGCCAGAGCAGAGGGAGAGGCCGAAGAGGCATGCGTCTGCGGTTCCGGAAGCGCGTCCGGAGGAAGGTAAAGCCAGGGCATGCATGTCACGCAGCGGGTTCGTTGAGGGTTTCAGGTTCGGCCGGGGTTTCGGCGAGCCGCTCGGCCTTCACGCCCGCGAAGGTCCGGCCGTCGCCGTCGAGGATCGCCGCGCGCCCCGTGTCCAACTGCCAGCGTTCGACTGCGACGTCGATGTAGGCGGGGCTGATTTCCATCGCGAAGACGCGGCGGCCATTGGCCTCGCCCGCCATGATCTGCGAGCCGGACCCGCAGAACGGCTCATAGCAAAGCCCGCCTCGCGCAACGTGCTGCCGCATCGGGATCCCGAACGCGTCCAATGGTTTCGGCGTCGGGTGGTCGGGCCGGTCGTCCTTGGCGAAGCTGGGCAGCGCCCATGTCGATGGCAGGGTTTCTTCGGCCACCTTGGGTGGGCGGTTCGGCCGACGCCAGCCCATGAAACAGGGCTCGTGTTTCCACAGGTAATGCGACCGGGTCAGAACCCCGCGGTCCTTCACCCAGATGATCTGCTGGTGCACGAAGGCCCCAGCCTTTTCCCAGCACGCTTCCAGCATCGCCTGACGGCGTGACGCGTGCCAGCAGTACCAGGCGGCATTCTCGGCGATGGCCTCCGCCACGGCGGCCGCGATGAAGCCGTCGTAAAGCTCGGCCCCCTGAGAACTGTCATCCCAGGTCGTGCCATACGACGCAGACCAGTCCTTGTTGCGGGTAGGATGGTTAGAGCCGTCGTAGTCGACCAGATACGGCGGGTCAGTCGCAAACAGGATCGCACGCTCGCCGTTCATCAGGCGACGCACATCGGCCGCGCTGGTGCTGTCACCGCAGAGCAGACGGTGATCGCCAAGGATCCAGAGATCGCCGGTCCGCGACGCCGGGTTGCGCGGCGGTTCCGGGATGGTCACCGGCGGCACGGAGCCCCCGGCGCCACCTTCCTCTCCGTCCCCCTCCGGCACAAAGGCCAGCAGCTTGTCCAACTCGCCGTCGGAGAACCCGACCAGCGTCAGGTCGAAATCCTCGGCCAAGAGGTCGTTCAGTTCCGCCGACAGCAGCGCCTCGTCCCAAGTGCCGAGTTCGGTCAGTTTATTGTCGGCGATCCGATACGCCCGCCGCTGCGCCTCGGTCAGGTGGCCCAGCACGATCACCGGCGCTTCGGTCAGCCCGATGTGCGTGGCCGCTAGCACCCGGCCATGCCCCGCGATCAACTCGCCATCTTCGGCCACGAGGCACGGCACGGTCCAGCCGAACTCGGCCATGCTGGCGGCGATCTTGGCGACCTGATCTGCGCCATGCGCCTTGGCGTTGCGGGCATAGGGCTGCAGCTTGGCAAGCGGCCAGCTTTCGATCCGATCCGGGGCAAAGCTCAGCATCATCGTGGGGTCATTCCTCGGATCAGGGTGGATACCCCTGGCTTCCGGACTCCGGGGTCCAGACTGGACTCCACGCGGAGTCCAGCGGTCACCAGGGGTGTCCAGCATCAAGGGTTTGATTTTACAGTGTTTCAGGCGGGTTCAGGCAGCGGTGGCTTCCGGGTGGCTTCCCAAAAATCCGGCCCTGTCGCTAGCGATGTGCCGCGCTTCGCCCGCCAGCATACGAATATGGCCAGGAAGGAACCAGAAATCAGTGGGTTAGCGGTCGTGCAGGCTACCGCGATACGTCCAAGACCGCCTTTGCCCGCCTAAGGCGTGATAAGTCCTCAGCGAAACGCGCAGCCCGCTCTACCAGAACTTCGTCAGGGTCGGTGACTGTGAACCACCTTTGCCGCTGCACAACATAAGGTGAGCCGGGAGCCCGTGGCACCGACACCGATGTGCGAAGGGTTATCACTGACCCAACACCACACATTGATTTCAGTTGATGGTGCAGATTGCTGACCATCACGTCGTGCGTGAATTGCCGACCTGGGAAGGTGATAAATGCGATCGGCCGTCCGGATCCCCGCAGCCGCAGAAGCTCCGAGTACGTCGCGTGCTTTTTGCCTGAATCACCCAGTCCGTTATCCGGATCAAGAAAGACGATGTCCGCCCCTTCCAGGGCTGCATTCTTCCGATCACACCACGACGCGCGGGCAAATCGATCAGGAACAGGTTCGCCGTGGAAAATCGTGCCTGGCGGGCAGACACTGCTACTTTCGAGCACGGCGACAGAACGTGCCGAAAGAGATGAGAGTTTCAGGAAGAGATCGGCGTCAAGGTTCCGCCAGTGTTCCTCGTACTTCCATTCGGTGTGCTGCCCATCGGGACCGCCATCACCTTCAGCGATGTAGTACCAAGCGACACCGAGCCTGCGGTCAGTTTGTGCAAGTGCCCGAAGAAATGAGAATTTCAGCAGATCACTTACATCACCGGCATACTGGTCCCGCATATGCGCTCGTCCTCCACATTTTGTGGGAATATGACAGACCGCGGCATTGCTTCCAAGTTGCCCGACACTCATTCATCAAAAACTAGGAGAGCGAACCCTTCGGCGCACTCTCCCCATCTTGCCTTCGGAATAGCACGAATATGTTGCAGATGTCGAAGGGAAAAGTGTTGCAACACATTGGAGTCGCTCACGCATTCAGTCGCGCCGCGATCTTGGTCAGCGCCAGATGCCAGCGTCGCCATGCGGTGGTGCGGTCGCAGCCCAGCTCACCGCTGATCTGCTTCCATGGGACGCGGGCTGCGCGCGACCACACGAGCTTGCGCTCGGCCTCCTCGATCCACAGCACCCAGTCCGATGTCTGCTCCAGCCGGGTGATGGCAGCGGCCGATGGCCAGACCCGCATGGGCTCGGGTTCCATCGCGGCGATCTCGCGGCTGGTACGCACGATCTGCGGCCAGGCGTTGAAGAACCCCTGCGCCTTGACCGGGGGCAGTTTGCGCAGAGTGCGGAACGCCTCCTCGAAATGATCGGCCACGCACTCGGCCGTCCAGATGCGGTCAGCCATGCCGAACCTCCTTTCCCATCGGGCGTCGCCCGTAGAGCTTCTCCCCAAGCTGGCGGACCAGTTCGCGCTCCGGCCATGTCAGACGCTGATCGTCGGCCGACACCGCCAGCACGCCCTGTTCGTGCCAACCTTCGCGCTTGACCTGATCGGGGTCGCGGCGCTGGCCGCCGTAGCCGTGGGGATGCCACCTCATTCGACACCCCCATTCGTTGCAATGGCCCAAAGCAGAAGCGCGATGGCATCAGCCTCGTTGTCGTCAGCGGGGCTGAAGCCACGGGCGCGGGCAGCGGCGATCATCGCGTCCTTGTCGGCATTGCCCTTGCCGGTTGCGTGGCGTTTGATCGTGCCGACCGGCACACCCTCGTAGGGCACGCCCCGCAGTTCGGCCCATGCGGTCAGCGTGGCCATCAGCCCGCCATAGACATGGGCCGCATCGGTCGCGACATGGCGGCGGACCTCCTCGAACCAGATGGCGGCGATGGGACCGGACAGGCGGTCCAGCTCTCCCAGCCAGTTGGTGAACCGCAGGTAGCGCATGCCGCCGCCGTCGAAGCGACCGGGGCGGAAGCTGGCGGTGCCGCTGGTGATCAGACCGTCGTGGCCGCGCAGGGCCCAGCCTGTGGTGGTGCCCAGATCGAGGGCGAGGATGCAGTGGTGGCTTGAACTGGTGACGGGCAGCAAGTCAAACCTTGCGCTGTCGGAATTGGGGAACAGAGTCGTCGCAGCCATGATGGCTCTCCTGTCTTGTGGGGCTGGTCGGGCAGAAGACGACGGCGGTCATGTGCTTGGCGGTACGGGCCGCCGTCGTCGGATCGGGGGATGGGGAGACCTGTCAGGGCGGCCCGCGCGCCAGGCCCTTACGCATGGGATGAGTGGCCCACCCTTGGGTGGGGCCATCCCATACGTAGTATGGGGGTTCAGCACCTAACTGTTCGAACCGAATCAACGCGTTGATTTTGTTGTGGAATAAGACTTCATGAAGACTTCGGGCATGAGTTAGGGACCTAACTCTTATTTGCTCGTAACCCGTTGATTTCATTGATGGCACAGTTGGCGCTGTCATATGAGTCAGGCCTCACTCATATGAGTTAGGTCGTCTTCCGGCCCGTCCTGGTAGACCCAGACAGCCGGATTTTCGACCTGAAGGCTGAGCCCGGACTGGGGGCATTTGAAGTGGCTGGGCAGCACCGGGCGGGCGGTGGCGGTGACTTCGCCGGTGGTCAGATCGACCTCCTCGACCGGCAAACCGAACTGCATGCCTTCGACGCAGAGATAGCCGAACCTTGACCGGGTGACGGGGTAGCCAAAGCCCGAAGGGTCGCGCAGGAACTTCACGAAGCCCTTGGTGGCCAGCACGCTCAGGCGTTCACGGATGGTGTGCTTGCTGCCCAGACCGCCCCGGTTCTCGAAGGTCTCGGCGAACTGCATGGCGGTGTAGAGCCGTTCGCCCACAGCCTCGTCCAGCAGCATGCCGAGGATGACATCATGCTTGCGCAGCCGTTCGGCATCAAACTTGGCCCCGACCTCCTTGCGCACCAGCCGCTCATTCATCGGGTTCAGTTCGACCCAGCGACCCGCCACCTTGTCGATCAGCTTGCCCGCCAGCGCGGGGCCGTTGCGCAGTTCGATTTCCAGGCGACGCTGGGTGCTGTCCTCGTCCGGCCTGTGCATGAGCAAACCGGAGGTGTAAAAGCCACGCAGCGCGCTGGCGCCGGAGAGGGCGAGGAAGGGATCGTCCTTGACCTGATGCTTGGCTGCCTTGCGGGTGTGGTGGGCGAGGATGACGCCCGCGTCCGGATTGACCGCCTCACGCAGGACCTCCACCCGGTCCTTCAGGAAAAACATCATGGCGGTGTTGTCGTTTTCACCGCCACCATCCGGGCCGCCATCGAACAGGTTGCGGATCGGATCGATGACGATGATGTCGGGCGGTGTGTCGGGGAATGCTGCCCGGATGGCCTCGGCGATCCGGGTGACGCCGTCGGCATCCAGCAGCAGCTTCAGTTTTGGGGTGGCGATGAAGGTGTCGCGTGCAGCCGCGATCACCCCGGGCGACAGGCTGATCTGCTGCATCCGTTCGCGCAGGTAGTGATACTGGATCTCGGCCTGCAGATAGAACACGCGCAGCGGCCGGGGCGGAATGAAGCCCAGGAACGGCACGCCTGCCGCCATGTGGACGAGCCAGGAGATCAGGAAATCGCTCTTGCCGACCTTTGGGGCACCGCCCAGCACCAACAGCCCGCCCGGCGTTAGCACACGCGGCGCGATGATGTCATCGGGCATGGGGCTGCAATCATCGAGCAGCGCGCCAAGGCTGAAGGTCGGCAGCGGGCTCGCGGGGGCGTTCGGGCGGGCAGCGCGAATGAGTGGCGGGCCGTTGCGCTTCACATGCAGTGCCCAGAGGCGTTCGGCTTCGGCCTGCAGCCGATCGAGCGGCCATTCGGGGCGCAGCATCGCAGCGTTGTAGCCGCAGATCGCCTCCCAGCCTTCGGCAGGGTCAATGCGGCCATCGTGGACTAGGCGGATATAATGACCGATGGCGGCGCTCGCCCCTTGAAACCGCGACCAGTCATCCACCGCGCCTTCGCGCACCGGGGTGGTCAAAACCGCATCGACGCCCGGCTTGGCGGTGGACAGCGGCGCGCTGGTCATGCCTACGCCCGGCAGCGGTGGCATGTCGGCCACCCGTTCCGCGAAATCTGCCAGATCGACCTCGACCGGGTTGTGGTCGCGGATCTGCACCAGCCGCTGATGGCCGTGCTTGTGATAGACGGTCCCGGCCACACGGATCGGCTGGTGCGCCGAGCGGAAATGGGTGTCACCGCCGACCTTGACGGCAATGTCGCCCCGCAGGCGGCACAGGGTGGCCAGATCCTCGCCATCGGCGGGTTCGGTCAGTTTCCACCAGACATGCAGCTTGGCAGCACCCTCGGGCGTGCGGCCGCCACTCTCCACAATCAGGGTGGGCGTCCCAAGGTGGCTGACGATGTGGTTCAGCTTGGCCGGGATGTCGCCAGCATCCAGATCAACCACGAGGGCCTGCATCTGCAGCACATCGGCGGCACGGGCCTGACCTTGTTCAGCGACCGTGCCGGGGATGACATAGACGGCCGCCCCTTCACGATTGGCCCATGCCGCGAAGGTCGCCAGTTTTTCGCGGGCGGTACCATCGGCCGCGATCCAGATGTTGTGCGGCTTGCCGTCCCGGCCCTGACCCTTGTCGACAAAGCCGCGCAGGGGGATCAGCCCTTCGCACCAACTGAACACGGTGTCGAGGAAGATGGCGATCTGGTCCGAGTCCGGATCGCAGCCGAACGGGTTTTCGGCCGGAGGGCCGTCGTTGAAATCCGTCCACGGGTTGAAGTGCAGGATGCTGTCGTCGCTCACCGCGCCAGCCTCCAGCAGCGAGCGGCCCATGGGCAGAATTGGCATTCGAAGAAATCGGCGCTGGCGGCAATGCGCGGGAGCAACTCGCCCGCATCGGTCGCCTGGAGGATCCGCACCCCGCGATCCGACATGCGCTGCGCAAGATCGGCATCGAAGGGCACCTGCTCGTGGTGCATTTCGGCCGTGTCCTTGTTGATCGCCGTGAACACGGCGGGCGCGGCACTGATGCCTGGAACGCTGGCTTCCATGTAGGCCTGATAAACGGCGATCTGCGCGGCATAGACCGGCTTGGATTTCGTCACGCCGTCCTTGACGCAGGCCCGCCAGTTCTTGGCGTTCATGGTCTTGCATTCCCAGAGCGCGGGAACGGCGAGATCGAACCCTTCGGGTCCGGAAGCGATGATGCCGTCGACATGGCCCCGGATGCGCCCGCCCGCGACGGAAAAGCCGAACTGGCCGCCATCGGGCCGGTTGCCCTTCCGGGTGTAGAGATCAAACCCCGCGCCGCGCAGCCAGGCGACGGCCAGGTCCTCAAGCACATGGCCGATGGCAAAGATGCGCAGCGCTTGGCCGCCGAAGTCCTGGCCCTCGTCCTTCGGCGTGGCTGTGAATTCGAACTGCAGGGCACGCTCGCAGGCGTGGCCGAGTCGCGAGCCGCCCAGATAGTCACGGGGCGCATGTGTCGCCTGTTCGGCGGTCAGGGCCTGATCGACGGCGGCATTGACCTTGTCGGCAAAGCTGGGGCGGCGGTTGAAATCCAGTTTCAAAACGGCACCTCCGGCGCATTGGCTTTGGCGATGTCGGACATGGCCTCACGGAACCCTTCGACCGCTTCCTCGATCAGGGCCCGCACCTGCGGCTCTGTAAGATCGGCAAGTTTCGTCGACCAGCCGACCTCGTCCATCAGCAGCGCCACGCGCTTCATGGTGGCGGCGATGGCGGCGCGTTCTTCATCGGTCAGATCAACCATGGCCGAATGCCCCCGCGCCAAACGCGTCCAGAAACCTTGGCAGGACATCGAACAGAACCAGACCGATGGGCGGCGCCGCTTCGACCGCACCGGATCGAACCAGCCAAAGCCACGGCTGGGTTGCCGGCAGACAGCACAGAGCGTTCCACGCGGATGCCATAGCCGCTGCCGTTCCTCGGCCGTGATGATGGTGGTGAAGTTCATGGGTCATGCCGCCCTCCGTTCGGGGCTGGCCGCGCCCTCGATCAACTGGCGGATGGCGCGCTTGTTGAAGCCGAAGGTCATCAGCGCCGAGGCGCGGTAGCGCGTCAGGCCGAAGTCATGGCGGCATTCAGGGGCCAAGTATTGCAGCTGCTTCTCGGTCGGCGGCTGGCGCAGCCAGGAGCGGGTCTTGAAGGCACTTTCGTCGGTTTCGTGGGTGTTCAGCCAGTCATCGGCCTGCGCGAGGCAGACGGTGCGTTCGCCGACACCGAGCAGGTGCGGGCGCTCATTCTTGCCACCACCCACGGCATACCAGACCCCGTCCAGCCAGAAGATGCCGCCCCAGGCCGTGAAGCCGGTGGCCATCATCGCATCATCGGTGCCGAAAAGGTCGACCCACGCGAAGCTGGACCGCTTCAGCAGGTCGATCTCGGTCATGATGAAACCCGACAGCGGGGCCGTGCTGCTGCCGTCGCCGCCGTCTTCATCCTCCCGCGGGAACACCTCGCCACAGAGCGGGCATTCGGTTGCAGCCAGCGGGATTTCAGCGCCGCAGCCGGGGCAGGATTTGGTCGGGGCTTCGCCAGCCTCGGTCTTGCCTTCCAGATCGACATCCTGTTCCAAGGTGCCGTGGATCAGGCTGGAGGTGCCGAAATCCAGCACCACGCAATCGGTCTTCACGATGCCGGGGTGTTCTTCCGGATCCACGATGCGCAGACCACGCCCGACCATCTGGATCATCGTGGACTTGTAGGAACTGGGGCGCAAAAGCACGACACAGGAGGTGGGCGGGTGATCCCAGCCCTCGGTCAGCACCGCGACATTGACGATGACGCGGATCTTGCCCGCCGCATAGTCGGCAAGGATGGCCTTGCGGGTGTCTGACGCCAGATCGCCGTGGATCAGCGCCGCCGTGATCCCTGCCGCGCGGAAGGCTTCGGTGACATGTTCGGCATGGGCGACGGTGGAACAGAAGATGACGGTCTGGCGGTCGCCCGCCTTTTCCTTCCAGTGGCGGATCACCTCATCGGTGACGGGCGCGCGGTCCATGATGCCCGCCACTTCGGCCATGTCGAAATCCGACAGGGTCTTGCGGACAGACCGCAACTCGTCCTGCACGCCCACATCGATGACAAAGGTCCGGGGTGGCACAAGGTGGCCCGAAGCGATCAACTCGCCCAGACGCACCTGGTCAGCCACGTTGTCGAAAACCTCGCGCAGCCCCTTCTTGTCGCCCCGGTTCGGCGTCGCCGTGACCCCGAAGATGCGGGCATCGGGATTGGCATCGCGCACCCGATCAATGATGCGGCGGTAGCTGTCAGCCACCGCATGGTGCGCTTCGTCGATCACCAGCAGGTCAAGGCGTGGCATGTCGGCCAGGTTCGTGGTCCGTGCCAGCGTCGGCACCATGGCGAAGGCGACCTGACCACCCCAGGATTTCTCGGTGGCGTCGATCACGGAGGTGGAAATTCCCGGCACCACCCGCTGGAACTTGGCGCGGTTCTGCGCCGTCAACTCGTCGCGATGGGCCAGCACGCAGGCCTTGGCCCCCGAATTCTTTGACATGGCACCGATCATTTCGCCGGTGACCGCCGACAGCATGATGGTCTTGCCAGCACCAGTGGGTGCCACGCCCAGCGTGTTGCCGCGGGAGGCGAGCGCAGCCACACTGCGCTCGACGAAAGTTTTCTGGCGGGGGCGCAGGCGCATGGCCGATCCCCCCTTACTGCGCCCAGCTCGGCCGCCCGGCATTGCCGGGGGCGGAGGCGGGCTGGCTGGGACGGGTGGCGGCCGTCTGCTGCGGGGCATAGCCTTGCGGCGCTGCAGTGCTGATCGGCAAGGCAACCGTCCCCATCAGGGCGGCATAGTCGCGGTGGTCCGGCGTGACAGCGCCCCGCACCTCGTTCTTGTCATCGCCATTGGTGTCCTGGCCGATGTCGATCCGGGCCACGAATTCCAAGCCATCCAGATCGCCGAACCCGTTGATGCGGCGGCGGGCTTGCGCTTCGGGCGAGTTGTCCTTGTCGGAAATCCCGCGCGCCGAGTTCAGGATGCCGCGGATCAGGCTGCGGCCCATGTTGGCCCAATCTGGGCCCTTGGGGCTGTAGAGCCCGATCAGCGACCAGATCTTGCGGCGGGCGTAGGGCCCGTCGACCACCGTGTATTCGGCGTCGAGATAGACCGCACCGGTCGCGGCGCGCTTGGCGAAGCCGCCGGTCCAGCCCTGCGATGGATCATCGAAACCGCCGGGGCGGATGGTCACGCGCACCTTGGCAAGCGTGCCCTTCGGGATGACGTTGGAGTTGGATTGGGCCGAGTTAAAGTCGTTCCAGATACCGGACATGGCACGGTTCCTTTCAGTTGGAGGTCAGGACGCGCAGCGGCGTCAAACGGGAAAAGCCATCGCGGGGCCCGGATCGGGACATCGGGCCTGTCGAGATGCGGTCAGCCATTGACCGGCACCTCCGCAGCGGCAGGTTCGGCTGACGTGACGGCCGGATAACTCAGGCGTTCCGGTGCCGGGCGGATCGGGCTCTGGATCTTGGCCATCAGCCGCCCGAGGTGCGGTTCCTCGACCAAGGCCAGACGCCCCGAACGATCCTTGGCCGGGTAACCCCAGGGGTTCAGCGTCTGGCAGACGAAGGTGCGCTGGGGCTGGCCATTGGCATCGGCGATGTCGGCCATCGTGATGACCTGATCGACGATCCCCGGCAGTTCGAGGCCGGTCTTGCTGCCATCGATCTGCGGCTGGAAGACCTTGCGATTGAAGTCGTCCAGCTTCTCGTCAAGGATACCGACGAACCAGACATGCTTGCCGCGTGCATGCTGCAGGTGGGTCAACCACCCGATCATCTCGCGACCGTGCAACCCGTAGGCACCCCGGATGTCCGGTTTGCCGGTCTTGTCCGAGAATGCCTCGGGCTGACCCCGGCACCACTGAAAACAGAGCCGCCCCGCCACGGTGATGCTGTCGATGAAGATCGTCTCGTAGCGATCTACCACCACCGGATCGCCGAACCGGCCGCAGACCTCGTCGAAATGCGCCTGGCTGTAGGGCTGGTCTTCGCGCAGTGCCGGGTTCGGCCCCCCGATGAACACTGCGAAGTCGCGGCATTCTTTCCAGGTGCGGGGCCGCAGCGTGTCGCCGTTCCAGCCCTCGACCGCCAAATCCCCGGCTTCGAGATCCATGAACAAGGTGGTCGAGGCGTTCAGCGTCCACAGGAGGCTGGTCTTGCCGATGCCCGACCGGCCGAAGATGCATCCCTTGATACCCTTGCGCTGTGCCAGCCGTTCATCGGCGCTGATGATCGGGAGAGCCATCAGGGCTTCTCCCGCTTCAGGGCAGCAGCGGCGGCACGGTCAGTCCCGATGGCACCCGCCTCGCGGGCAAGATTGTGGAGGCGCTTCAGCGAGGACGCCCGTCCTAGGGCTGCCGAGCTTTCCCGCTCCGCCGCGACGATCGCAAAGGCGATGTCGTCGACGGTCGCCTCCATCACGGGCAGCGGCACCCTCGCGGGCTCACTCGGATGCTTCGGAAAACTGACGGTTTCCGGCAGTTCGTCGAGGGCGTAGTGCGACTTGCGAAGACGGGTTATGTCGTCCGGCTGGTCCGGCATGTCAGTTCTCCATGGGATGAGGTGATTGAAGAGGCGCATCAGCTGGCCTCCGGGACGTCGGAGACCGGATCGCTGACGAAGATCGCCAGCAGCGGCGTGCCGTCGGCGTGGGTGCCGGCGTCTTCGATCTGGTAGTTGCGGTGCGCCTCGAAGACCTCGGTCAGTTCCCAGCGCCGGTAGAGGCCGGGGATGCGCTTGAGGTCCGTGGGCGAAAGGTCGGCAATGCTGTTCATGCGTGTCGGCTTTCGGTTGGAGGAAGACGCGCGGTGGCGTCTGAATGTGAAAAGCCACTGCGCTGTCCGGATCGGGACATCGGGGTCAGTGGATTTTCTGGAGGGCGTCGCGCAGCCGCTGGGTGGCGCGCTGGTAGCGTTTTCGCGCCGCCGCCTCGGACAGGCCAAGTTCGACGCCAGCTTCGGCTTGGCTGAAGCCTTCGACCGCGACGCGGATCACCAGGATTGCATCCGCACCCACCAGCAGCCGAAGATCGCGAAGCAGTTGCGCCTCGGTTACCGCCGCGTCGGCTGAACCATCATCGGCAGCGACCTCGTCAGGCTCGGTTTCGCTGCGCAGGCTTTGGCGGCCCGCCTCCCGCTGATGGGCGCGCAGGATATCCCGCTCGACGTTGCGCAGGATGGTGGCCGCGATCCAGTTGACCCGTTGCAGGTCCAGACCGCGGATTGCTTCAGTGGTGCGGCCAAGGATGTCGGCGGTGATTTCATCACCGGTGCCGACCTTGCGCCAGATGCACCGGCGCCGGATGGCGTCGAGACCGGGCCAGAGCGCCAGCAACATCAGGGTAAGGGCGCAATCGCCCGTGTGCCCATCGGAATGCGCAGCGCGGGAAAGGGCAGTGAGGATAAGGTTCTTCTGATCCGGGCTGCCCGCTTTATGGTGCAGCGCATCCAGCAAAGCGGCTGGATCGCGGAAGCCTCGGACCGGCCCCTGTTCGCGCCGGATGGCATCGAAGCTGCGCTGGAAGCTGAGGGTGGAAGCGGAATGCATGATTTGATCACGGATCTCGTGCCATGCGAAAGACATTGGACGCCTGCCTTGCGGCCAGGCGTCCAGCGCCTTCTCGTGGCCAGGTCAGGACGTCGCGCGTCTCTGCGATTTCAGGGGGTTGGTGGTCGTGGGTCGCGTCAGCCGGAGGGGCTGGACGCCTGATTCAGCGTCCCGCAGCCGCGGCACGTCGCCTGGACGGGGAAGCCCACGAAATACTCGTGCCCCCGCGCAAAACGCAGGTGCATGCGGCCGTCCCGGCATACGCCGAGCAGCTTGTCACAGCGCGTGCAGCGCCATTCCGGGTTCAGGGTGTTAGGCTTGGGCTTCGCGTTGGTGGACCAGCTCGACGGGGCGGCTTGGCGCGAGGGGAAGGGAGTCGGCATTGGGGAGCTCCTCTATGCGATGGAGCCCCCCTATTGGCCGGACGAATCGGAGATGGTCAGACCCCTAGATGGAGATCAGATGGAGATGGGTTCGTGACAGATCGCCCATGTCCCATAGCGAGGGGAAAAGATGTATCGATCCTTCACGTCATTCCAGTTGTCGCCGAACAGCTGGGGAAGTCCGGAAAAGCCAGCATATGCCTTCAAGTCTCCGAGGGAGACGCCAATTTCGCGGTCTCGATACGCCATGAAGAGCCGCTCGAAAAGGAGGACCTTCTTGGCGCCCACCACGATCCACGGGTCCTGCCCGGGGACCGTGACTTGCGCCGCTTCGTCGCCTTGTCGGCGAAAATGAACGGCTGTGCCATGAGCCGCCGGATCAATGGCAGCTTCGTAGGCTATTTCGACCGCTTCAGCATCGACCAAGCCAGTCGCTGCGTTGATGAAGTCCTTGAGGCTAAGAACGACATGGCATCCGATGTAAGGGAAGCGTAGCTCCTGCGGCACAAAGACAATTCCCCGAATGTGGCTTCCTTCTCCTCGGATCAGTCGCTCGGCAGCTTCAAGATTCTTGTCATCGGATAGGCCGCGCACAAGAAAGATTGGAGCGTTGATCAGCCCAATCTGGGCGCTACCAAGCTGGTGAATGTGGCCGGCAATTTCGCGGACCCTTCCCTTCAAGCGCATTGGCTGAAGGACATTGCGCATGGCGTCGCGCAAATAGTCGAACCTGATTTCATATTGGGTGATTTCCTCAACTGGAACTTGTGGCCCAGCGCCGCCTTCGGACAGAGTTAGAGTAGCCGTTCCACCGGCAATGTCGCGATCGACATCTTGAACGACGTCGCCGAGTTCGTCGTCCTCAAACAGGATGACGTCCGACCAGCCTTTTCGCGTCAAGAATCCTGCACCCATTAAGTCCGCAGCCGCGACATCATTTTCTTCAAGGGTCTTGCCTGAGACTCTCTCGTTGACGAAATCGTAGAGAAGCAGCATTTGCGGAAGCTTCTCCTTCCGCTGAGGGATGGACAAATCGCCGACACGCTCAAGCACGCCCCAAGATTCCAATAGGTTGTAGCCCAGCTCGCGCTTCGCGGGATCCCGTTCACTCTGGATGTTCGATTTGTTGCGTCCAAACACATCAAACTGCAGCGTGCCCTTTCGCCCTCGACTGTCCGCGTGATCGATGTGGAAGCGGACTTTGGTCACATAGCCACCGCCTGATTTTGGAATAATCGCCCCAAAAACGCTCCTGGCGATTGCATCGATATCATCCTCAGGTGCGACACTGAGACTGACACGCCGCGCCCAGTCGCCAAGAGCAACCTGGACCTCCGTAATTATGGCGCGCTGAACGCGATGCGCCTCCTCTTCCGGTATCGACAATTTGAGTGAGTTCCGAAAACGCGAGAGATTATAAGTCTTTTGGGTCAAAGGCTTGTTTGAAATGTCGTGTTTCAGCGTGTCTGATGCGAAGATGTTCGCAACCAATTTGCGCTCCGCCACTTCGCGCGAGCAAACTTCGATACGTCTCCGCTCCTGCGAGTAGACCAACAGCATCTCATCGGGCGGTCGAAAATACAGAATTTCTGTGGATTTGTCGGGTCGGACAGTCTTCTGGCTTGCATATGCCCCAAAGAAAGTCACAGCGACAAGTACGTCACGAACCTCACCATTTTCCGCAGGAAGATCTACCGCTTCAACCTTGCACCCATCATCATGGTGTAGTTTGGCCGCGATCTCCTTGGCCAGAGTTTCGTTGTCGACAGCTTCTGCATTCAGTGAGATCGAAGCGTCGATTGACCAGGCCTCATAGACTTTTCCGTGCTCACGATAAACTCGGACCTGCATGGCGCGCTCTGCGGACTCAAACAGAGAGGGCGCGTTCAGGTAAGCCCATATACTTCGACCAACCTCGGCTGCCTCTTGCGCGTTCAACTTGTCCTTCACGCTGTAGCGCGGGTCGTCCCCAAGGCGTCGCAGCATGGCCTCCGGCGTTTTGTCCGTCATCGCCATGATCCGTCGAGCTTCAACTTCAACCAAGTTGATGCGATCAACGCCTAACTTCTTCAAAACTTCAGCGACGGCATCACGCCGGTTTTGGGTTTCTCCGTCATTGGGAACAGCTGACATTGCATCAGACATGAATACAGCAAATCGAGAGTGTGAGAGAAATTCGGCAAAAAGATCAATCGGAGACTCGACAAAAAGGTGCGAAAGCTCGGGCGCACCGCGAAATAAGGACCTTGCCAATATCGACCTCCTGCTTGGCACCTGCACAACGCTCTGGAGAGTCATATTCTGTCGATTCAACCGAACAAAACAAGACGGCAAACCAGTCTGTTGCGCGAGTTTCTTCGTCGATACAGGTTTTGCCATGGTGCCTTGTCCCATCGGGTCCCAATGGCTGGCTTTTCGTTAGTGAGCCAACCAGTTCGTGAGCACCGCAATCATGAAACGCCCCAACGCCTTGCCACCCGACCAATTGACCCCCGCCCAGCGCCGCGCAGAACTGTGCGGGCTGTTGGCGGTCGGCCTGACCCGGTTGCGGATGCGGGCACGGGGTGAAGTCTCTGACAAGACTGGAGAAAGTTGCCTACACTGTCTGCCCGACCAATGCCTTCATGCAACTCCAACCCACGGGAGAAATGCATGAACAAGCCCGACCCCATCCCTGCGCGCCTGGCGGCGCTAAAGACCACTTCAACACCGGACCTGAAGGCGCAGTGGCGCGACCTGTTCGAAACGGAACCGCCGCCGTTCAACCGGCGCTACTTGGAAAGCCGCTTGGCCTACCGCATCCAGGAACTGGCCTATGGCGGGCTGAAGCCTGAAACCGTCAAACGGCTGGAAGCCTTGGGCGAACAGCTTGATGGCGGCAATATCACGACGCGCCGCATCCGTGCTGATCGCGACCGTCCGATCACCGGCACACGGTTGCTGCGCGAATGGCAGGGCGTCGAGCAGATCGTCACCGTCACCGCCGACGGCTTCGAATGGCAGGGGCGGCCCTATCAGTCGTTGTCGGCCATCGCCCGCGCCATCACAGGAACGCGCTGGAACGGCTGGGTGTTCTTCGGGCTGAAAAACCATCGGAGGGCGGCATGAACAAGCCCGTCGACAAGGCGAAGATTGTCCGCAAACTGCGTTGCGCGGTCTACACGCGCAAATCCTCCGAGGAAGGGCTGGAGCAAGAATTCAACAGCCTGCATGCCCAGCGCGAAGCCTGCGAATCCTACATCTCCAGTCAGCGGTCCGAAGGCTGGGTGCTGGTGCGCGATCAGTACGACGATGGCGGCATTTCCGGCGGCACATTGGAACGCCCCGGCCTGAAGCGGCTGCTAGCCGACATCGAGGACGGGCTGGTCGACGTGGTGGTGGTCTACAAGATCGACCGCCTATCCCGCTCGCTGATGGATTTTTCCAAGCTGGTCGAGGTGTTCGACCGCAATGGCGTGACCTTCGTTTCCGTCACCCAGTCGTTCAACACCACCACGTCGATGGGGCGGCTGACGCTGAACATCCTGCTTTCCTTCGCTCAGTTTGAACGCGAGGTCACGGCAGAACGGATCCGCGACAAGGTCCGCGCCAGCCGGATGAAGGGGATGTGGATGGGCGGCTGCCCGCCGCTGGGTTATGAGGTGAAAGACCGGAAACTGATCGAGAATCCCGAAGATGCCGCGCATGTGCGCTGGGTCTTCGCACGGTTCATCGAGATCGGCTCGGGCACCGAACTGGCGCGTGAACTGGCCGAACGGGGCGTCACCACCAGCCGTGGCCACCGGATCGACAAGAAGTTCATCTACCGGATGTTGAACAACCGGGTCTACATCGGCGAGGCAGTGCACAAGGGGACCAGCTATCCCGGTGAACATGAAGCGATCATCGAGCGGGAGACGTGGGACAAGGTACACGGCATCCTGACGGAAAGCCCGCGCAAGCGCGCAGCCCGAACCCGCGCCGACACGCCTGCGTTGCTGCGGGGATTGCTTTACGGTCCCGATCGTGCAGCGTTCTCGCCGACCCACACCCGCAAGGGTGGGCGGCTCTACCGCTACTACGTCAGCCAGACTGTCCTGAAGCATGGCGCTGGGGCATGCCCAGTGGGCCGTGTCCCTGCAGGTGAGATCGAAGCTGCCGTTATCGACCAGTTGCGCGCGGTGTTTCGCCAGCCAGAGATCGTCGCTGGCACGTCGAAGGCGGCCCGAGAGAACGATGCGGGGATCAACGAGGCCGAGACCCACGCAGCCCTGGCCCGGTTTGACCCGCTATGGGACGAACTCTTCCCCGCCGAGCAGGCGCGCATTATGGCGCTTCTGGTCGAGCGGGTCGACATCAGCGCCGATGGCATGAAGGTGCGATTGCGTACGGACGGGCTGGCAGCGTTGGCGCGAGAGATGACCCCAAATGAGGGAGCGGCGGCATGACCTGGACAAATCAGAGTCCCGGTGCAATCACGGTGCACGTCCCGTTCCGCCTTGTAAAACGAGGCGGTCGCAAAGAAATTATTCTGCCGTCTGCGACGGCGCCGCAGCGGTCGGCTGACGACACCCTTGTCAAAGCGCTGGCACGGGCGTTTCGATGGAAGCGGATGTTGGACTCTGGGGAGTTTACGACGATCACCGAACTCGCTCGGCGTGAGGCAATCGCAGCCCCATTTCTGACACGCACGATGCGGCTAGCGCAACTCGCGCCCGACCTAATCGAGGCGATCCTCGACGGCCAACAGCCACGAGCCTTGTCGCTGGAATCGCTTCGTGAACCGCTACCGTCCGACTGGTCAGTACAGAGGAAGCATTTCGAGAGCATGGCAAACGCACTTGATTCCAGTTGAATCAGGGGATTCACGGCGCGTGCTACGCGTGCTAAGGTTTTATGAAAAAGGGGCAGGCATGAGCGTCATCTTCACAGTTGGCTATGAGGGGACCGACATTGATCGGTTCGTACGGACGCTGAAAGCGGTCGGGATTACTCAGTTGGCCGACGTCCGAGCGGTTGCGGTTTCGCGTAAAGCCGGGTTTTCCAAGTCGAAGTTGGCTGCGCGCCTCGCCTATGAAGGCATCGAATATTCCCATTTCATCGCGCTCGGCGACCCCAAACCAGGTCGTGAGGCCGCGCGGGCTGGGGACTTCGACCTCTTCCGTACAATCTACGGCGCACATATTTCGTCGCCAAGCGCGCAGGAATCGTTGCGTAACCTAGTGGATTTCGTTCAATCCGCACCAACTTGCTTGCTGTGTTTCGAGCGCGACCCTGAAACATGCCACAGAACCATTGTTGGGCATGCGGTGACCGACGAGACGGGCTTCGAAATATTTAATTTGTTCGCCGATGATCCGGAGCGCTATGTCCGTCACGCTTCAAAGTTGCCACGTTTCAATTCTTGTGAAGGCCTTACCGCAGCGTAGTGCCACCCACGGGGAAACTGTATGCTGCGCGGGGGTGACCCCCAGCGGCCAATTCAAACGGCTATTTCCGATTCGATTTCGGCATCTGTCGGATGAAACGGCATTCAAGCGCTGGGATTGGGTGGATTTCCGCTATAGGCGACCAACCAGGGATAACCGCCCTGAAAGTTGTCATGTAATGGAAGATACCATTCATATCTCGGGCCGAATGCCTGACAAGGATCGAGTGCGCCTCCTGAATCCTTTGGTTTCCCCATCCGTTGCCGCTGCAGCCGCCGATGGAAAATCGCTGGCATTGATAAGGCCAAGAAATACCCAATTCATTTACAAGGCAAAAAAGCCGGAGCAGATCGAAGCAGAGCGACAGGTTTACAGGGAGGCAGCACGCCAAGGCTCCCTCCTCGACGAAGACCTGGCAGCGCTAGAGCCGAGTCCCTACGAATTCCGTTTCAAATTCGAGGATCAAAGTGGCCCACATGACTATGCCAATGGCGACTGGGAGGCGCACGCCATGTTCTTCCATGCGCGCCGCCGCGAAGGATCAGAACAAGCGGCTCTGGATTGGATGAGCGCTAAGTTCAACGATGAGTATCCAAAGAAGGGCATGCTTTTCTGTGTCGGCAATGTCGCCAGCCGCCCGCAGACTTGGCAGTTGCTCGGTGTTTTGCGTGTGGACGATTCCGCACAGTTGGCGCTGTTTTGAGCCCGCGGTGGGCCGACGATCGGCAGACTTGTCCATCCACTGCGATAATGCCGGTGTCGTGCCCGGAAGATCGCTGTCCTCCGGCTTGCATTTCGTGCAATCGGCAGTTTAGTGTTCCGCATTGACGCGATTACTCGGACCAACAACTCCATTCTGCTTCGCACTTGGCTACGCTATCAGGGTAGTTGCCGTTTTCGGTCGAGCTTCGGCTGACACAGGATGACACCCATGACGATGAACGAGGCCGACACCCGCTTTCACCTGATCGACCCGGTCCTTCGTGCCAAGGGCTACGCCAGCCCCGCACAAGTGACGCTGGAAACTATCCTGACGCCCCCACCGGTTGAACCGACGGGGCCCAAAGGACGCCGTCGCAAAGGGCTAGGTCGGACAGACTACCTACTTTGCGTTCACAGCAGCGGCATGCCCAAGCCGATGCCCGTTGCCGTGCTGGAGGCCAAAAAGGAAGCTGAGGATCCGCTGAAGGGTATGCAGCAGGCGAAGGCCTATGCGGATTGCGGGCGATTTGACGTGAAGTATGTCTTCGCCACGAATGGGCATAGGTACGGCGAGTTTGATTGCTTCAGCAGCCTTCAGGGTGGCCCGTTTCCTTTCCCTGATTTTCCGGCTCATCCCGACCTGACGGCCCGATATGCCAAGGACAGCGGCATTGATCTCACCAAACCCGAAGCAGCCATGCTGTTCCAGGCGGACAGTCCTGCATGGTCGCAGAGCCGATACTATCAGGATGCCAGCATTCGCGCCGCCTTCGAGAAGATCATCTTGGACCGTCAAGCCAATGTCCCACCGCGGGTGCTGCTGACGCTGGCGACGGGTGCGGGCAAGACCATCATCGCCACGAATCTGCTTTGGCGCCTGTCGCAAGCGGGCCAGCTTCCCAAACCAGCGCTGTTCCTGTGCGACAGGGACGAGTTGCGCGGACAGGCATACAACAAGCTGAAGGCTGCCTTCGGGGACAATGCGCGGATCGTCGGTACTTCGGGCGGCACCAACACGGCGCAGAATGCGCGCATCCACATCGCTACCTACCAGACTCTTGGGTTGGACGATGACGATGGGTTTGCCAGCTTCCTGACTGAGCATTATGGCAATGATGCCTTCAGCGTCATCATCATCGACGAATGTCACCGCTCCGCTTGGGGCAAGTGGTCCGAGGTGCTGCGTCGTAACCCTAATGCCATCCATATCGGACTGACCGCGACCCCGCGCAAGTTGGAGGAGTCGAAGAACGCAAGTGTCGAGGACAAGGAGATCACCGCGAACAACCGCAAGTACTTCGGCGAACCGGTCTATGAATACACGCTGATCGAGGCGCAGGAGGACGGGTACCTCGCCGCCTGCGAGATCGTCAAACGCAAGGCCAGCATCGACAGCATGGTGTTCACCCGCGAAGAAATCCTGCAGGCGGGCGTCCGTGACATCAGGACGGGTTTGCCGCTGACTGAGGAAGACCTGACCAAGTCGCACTACACGGGCAAGGACTTTGACGATGAGCTCTTCGTCGAACTGCGCACCCCCAAGATGTGCGAAGACCTTTTCAAGCTCCTTTGCGCCAACGGCGGGCCCGAGCAAAAGGTCATCATCTTCTGCACCCGGGAAATCCACGCTGACCGCGTCGCGCAACACATGGGCAACCTTTATGTGAAGTGGTGCAAGGAAAACGGGCAGACGCCCAAGGACCACTATGCTTTCAAATGTATGGGCGGTCCGAACAATGGTGCCGACATGATCGAGCCGATGCGCGGCTCCAGCGAGCGCGCATTCGTCGCCTGCACCGTGGACCTGCTGGAAGCCGGTGTAGATATCGAACGCCTCAACGCTGTGGTTTTCTTCCGTTACCTGCAATCGCCGATCAAGTTCTATCAGATGGTCGGGCGCGGCACGCGGATCCATGAGGAAACTGCCAAGTACAAATTCTGGCTTTATGACTATACCGGGGTCACTGACCTGTTCGGCACCGAGTTTATCACCAAGCCGCCGCGTCCCGGCGGTGGCGGCAAAGGTGGCGGCGGCGACGGCGGGGATGATCCAGGTGGTGGTGATCGTCCGGCGGTGGCCGAGATCGGCGGCCAATCCGTGCTGATCAACGCGCAGGGGCGCTACATTCTGGGAAGTCGCGATGGGCGTGACACGCCGATCCCGGTGGATGAATATCGCCGCGAGGTGATGACCCGCGTTTTGGCCGAAGCCAGCAACCTCGACGACTTCCGCGCGCTCTGGATCGAGCAATCCAAGCGCCGCGGGCTGATCGACCACCTCTTGGGCGACAATTTCAGCCCAGAAGTCATTCGCGAAATCGACCAGATGGGCGAGTTCGACCTCTATGACTTCTTCGGCCATCACGGTTATCACGCCAAGGCCCTGCGGCGGCCAGAGCGGGGCGCGCATTATGTCAGCGCCCACAAGGGTTGGTTTGACGGAATGGATCCCAAAGCCGCTACTGTGCTGCGAGGGTTTGGCAACCAGTTTGCCCTTGGTGGCACCGAGGCGCTGGAGACGCCGTCGCTATGGGACGTGCCTGAGATCAAACTGGCTGGTGGCCTTGCCGCTCTACGGATGGTAGGCACCCCGGTGGAAGTGATGCACGAGGCGAAGGGGAGGCTGTTTGGGGTATGAAGGTTGGCAAAATCGAATTGGGAAAGGTGGCGTGGATCGACGCCAACCTTGTTAACCCGACCCTTGCCCAATACCGGGATCTCCCCCACGTGAGCGCAGAGCATATTTGTTCCGTTACCGGCGAATTGCGCGGAGTTAAAACCGCGCTTGCAGATGGGATGACCAGCAACAAGTATCTTTTTCAGCCCGGTGACGTGCTTTACTCAAAGCTACGGCCATATCTGCGCAAAGCAGCAATCCCAGAATACGCTGGGCTATGCAGTGCTGACATGTACCCTCTCAAAGTAAACACTGAGCGGCTGCTTCCATCATTCTTCAGACTTTTGCTCGTCAGCGATGACTTTGGCGATATTATACTTGACGTACCCACCCGCAAGCCTTAGATATAAAGGGCAAGCAAGAAAGTACGCGCCATGTCCATCCTGTCCCGCCCCGAGTTTCACAATGAAGAAGCCGCGTATGCCTATGTCGAGGCGCGCATCTGGGCGAACGGTCGGACTTGCCCGCACTGCGGCGAAGCGGAGCGCACCAGCAAGATGGGCGGCAAATCTACCCGCATCGGTACTTACAAGTGCTACGGCTGCCGCAAGCCCTTCACCGTCAAGATCGGCACCATCTTTGAGGCCAGCCACGTTCCCATGAACCTGTGGCTGCAAGCGATCTACCTGATGTGCGCCAGCAAGAAGGGCATCAGCAGCAACCAGCTTCACCGTACCCTTGGTGTCACCCTGAAAACCGCTTGGTTCATGTCTCACCGCATCCGCGAAGCAATGCGCGAGGATGGCAGCATGAACTTCGGTGCTGGTGGCGGCGTGGTCGAGATTGACGAGACGTTCATCGGTCGCGAGCCGGGCAAGGAAGTGAAGCGCGGCGTCGGCCACAAGATGAAGGTGCTGACCCTCGTTGACCGCGCCACGGGACGCGCCAAGTCCGTTGTCGTGGATGACCTCAAGATCGCAACGCTTCTGCCGATCCTCAAGGCGAATATCGCCGCAGAAGCCACCGTCTACACGGACGAAGCCATGCAGTACGACAACCTCGGCAAGCACTTCGCGATGCACGAGTCCGTCAACCACGGCGCGGAAGAGTACGTGCGCGGTAACGTGACCACGAACACGGTCGAAGGCTATTTCAGCATCTTCAAGCGTGGCATGAAGGGTGTCTACCAGCATGCGAGCAAGAAGCACCTGCACCGCTACACCGCTGAATACGCGTTCCGCTACAGCAACCGGATCGCGAACGGCCCGGATGATGTGGTGCGTTCTGACCTCGCGTTGAAGGGTGTGGTCGGCAAAAGGTTGACGTATCGACGGCCTGACGGAGTAATTGCCTGACGGTGATTCTTCGGAAGGCGATGTTTTGACGTTTGACCCTGAGCAAATGCGTCTTATCGACAGGTTCCTCGCCAACCCGTCAAAAGTCTTAGACGGCTATCAACCGCACTGGATCTACGCGAAGGGCTATCAAGACCACCAACTGCCATGGCCGATCTACAAAGAGGATACGGGGTTAACTCGGGCTCAACTTCGGTTCCGCCTTCCTGATCAAGACTTCAGATATCCTTCCCTTAGTCTATTCGTACAGGGTAGAACAGTGTGTCGTCTAGATCGGGCGGACGAGGAAACATGTAAGCCAAATTCGCCCTTCGCACATCGCGTTGGACTTCCCCCCCTTGTGTGCGGGACACACATACACGATTGGACTGACAATCGGCCTTACATCGAGGCGACGAGAGTTTGGGACGTCCCCGTTCGACGGCCGGTAGGCGAACAACTTACGAACATTGATGCGATGTTCTTCTGGTTTTGCGACCACATTAATGTTAGAATCCAACCACATAATAGGCCAATCGTACTACCTGATGTGGGCCTCTGGAGCCGCGGATGCTAGATTGTGATCTTGTGCGCCTCACGATGGGCCGGTTTGATTCCTGCCAGCGAACTGCGGCTGGCATTAAGGTTGGAACTCAATGTCTCTATCCGTCGTTTGAGGCCGTCGATGTGTTCATCGTCGGCCACGGAGAGGGCCTAATCGTTCATGACGACGGGGAAGCCGCCCGCACGGCGTGGTTGTATGGGGCAGAAGACAGAACCGTACATAAGGCGCTGTCTTCCGCAGCTCAATCTTTTGGCTGCGAGGTGGCGGGAGTACAGATCAGGTCAGAAATTCCAACACATGAATGGCTATGGTCTGCCGTTGCCGCAGTGGCCAACGCATCGTCGGATGCCGCAAGGGCATCGCTAGGAAAAGTGCGCCAAACGAAGGAAATAGGTCTAATTAGAAAAACTAAGGCGATCCTCGATGCTGCTAAGTGGCGTCCGGAAACGAAACTAGACTTCTCTTACCCTGGCCGCAGCGGGAAAATGCACACTTTTGATCTATCAGTCGAGTCCGACAACAAGTTGGCTCTGATCGACGCAGTTATCCCGCACCCAACATCCATAGCGGCGAAGTACCTGGCTTTTTCTGATGCGGAGAACAGGCCTGGGCTGTATAAATACGCTCTCTACGACGACGATCTATCGCAAGAAGATAAGTCGCTAATTTCAAATGTCGCCGATCTCATTAAGTTTAAGGCAATCTCTGGAACCGATGGCAGATTTCTCATCCAATAAAACTCAGCTTAACCGTTTCAAGCAAGCCGCCCGCGAGGCCGAGGCCGACCGGTCCGATGACGCGTTAGATCGCGCGTTCGGCAAGCTGGACTTGACGCGGAAGCCTGAGCCGAAGGACGACAAGAAGGACAAGTGAGGTATTGAGGTACCTCGCGCCGTGTGGTATTATGATACCTATGGCAGAAATCAGAGAAATGCTATTTTTCCGTCCAGCCCTTGATGCCGCTGATGGCATTGTCGATCATGTCATCAACAATCCTAGACGCCCTGTTCATAGCCTCGGCTTCAATGTCTCCATACCGACCGAACACAGCCCCGCAATCTTTGCACTTGGCAATGTCGTCGTCGGTGTAGTCGTCGGGCAATTCAAGGGACGCGGGGCTGGCCCCGCATGAAATGCAGGTAAACGTAATTTTGATCTGATCTGTCATCGATATCCCCCGTCATCCCTAGCGGAGAGCCTGACACCTCATACCCGATTCCGCAATGGGTACGTCAAGTATAATATCGCCATGACTTTACTTCGTATGCCAACGAGGAGTCTGCGCGGTCCAGAATGCCGAAATTGAACCGCGAGCAGCTTTTCGGTTACAAGTTTGTACTTCCGAACCTTGATTTCCAACGCGCCGTGGAGCGTGCGACAGCAGCAAAGCAGGCTGAGATGGAAGTGGCGCGTCGGGCTGCGCGCGAGCAGTTGAACGAAATAACTAAACTTGCAACGGCGATCGTAACCGAGAGCATTCGCAATGCCCCGACAAAACCTCACTTGCTCGGCGACGTCCTCGACGAGGTCAAGAATGGCATCGGTGCGGGTTGGGCTAACCATCCTGTTCTTGGTGCCACCCGAGACGGTCTCGCCCCCGCCAAGGAACAGCCCGGCAAGATGGCCCCCAAATACAAGCCCGTCACGCCCGGCACTGTCTTCTACAACCCGATGCGCATCCTGATCGGCTCCATCGCCTTTGTGGACGACGACGACACGCCGGGCATTACCAGCCCCGACTATGTCGCCCTGCGCGGCAAACCGGGCCGAGTGGACAGCCGCTGGTTCTATTACTGGCTGCGCTCCTATCTGGGTGCGCAGTGCATCCTGTCCCTTGCTCGTGGGGCGGTACGCGAACGCATGCTGTTCAACCGCCTTGCCGAAGGCAAGATCGACCTGCCCAGCCCTGAGGTACAGGAAAAGGCATCGCGCGCACTGCTGGAACTGAAACCCCTGCAACGCGCCCTGAAATCCAAACTGGCCGAGATTGATTTGCTCCCGCAAAAGATCCTTGCCCAAGCATTCGAGATGTAAAGATGGCCCGACCCAAGAAAGAAAAGAAGCCTAGGGCTATTGCCTCGACCCAGTCGCTTTCCGCCTTTGTCAAAGGCATCTGCGATGTCATGCGCCGGTCCAACTGTGCCAGCGCCCTGCAATATGTGCCGGAACTGACTTGGATCCTGGGCACCTCGAAAAATTGCGCCTGATCTGACGGCGGTGTAGATATTGGGTCAGCATTGGACGGAGGCCGGTTGTCATGGCGCAGATGGGTTTCTTTGATCTTTCAGATCGTTACGCGAGCCTGGATGCGAAGAAGGACCCGCTGGTC